>JARLGM010000109.1 GCA_031292755.1 Candidatus Sulfopaludibacter sp. | reverse complement strand
TCGCCGAGACGTCTCGTACTTTGGCCCGGCCGGCGGTTCCGAATACGATCTCTGGCGGTAGCTCCTCCCTGTCTCGTAGGATTTACCGGCGACTCCCAAGCGACGTCGACTGATCGGGGCGCGGCATGCGGAGAAAAATCACATCTGGCCGTCTCCAGCCCACGGACATGTCCCTCGGCGGCGGCCAGTTTCTAACTCTCCCGCCAGAACAGTTCCGCATCGCTGCGGCGCACATAGTTGGCGTCCAATGCTGCCGGGTCCGCGGCGCGGCCTTCGCGATAGGCTTCCAATGCCAGCCGCGCGATCGCTGCGGCGATGGCGCGCGGAGCCTTCACCACGGGGGCCGATTCGAATCGCGTTCCCGCCAGGGGCAATTCCAGGTCGCCGGTGACAAAATCGAGTTCTCCGCCCGGGAGCCGATCGAGCCATGCCGCCAGCGGGCCGACGCTCTCCGGCACCACCACCGCGCCGCGCGCATCGTACACCGCGCCGTACACCTCGCCGCGCCGGGCATCCAATACCACAGCCCGCAACGGTGCGCCGCCGAATGCGGCCAGCGCTTGCAGATTCGAGACCGCGACCGCGGACTTGCCGCGCGCCTCCGCCAGCCCCTTGATGCACGCCAGTCCAATGCGCACTCCGGTAAAAGAGCCCGGGCCGGATGCCGCCGCGAAGCAGTCCACATCCTCCGGCTTCGCCCGGTGGCGCTCCAGCAATTCGCCCAGATGGCGATAGAGCAGGTGCGCGAAACCTTGCGGCGCGTGGAGCGTGACTTCTTCCAGAAGGTCGCCTTCGCGGCACAGCGCCAGGCTGCCGAACTCATGCGTGGTGTCGATGGCGAGAATCAACGGCTTCACTGAGTCAGCTCAAATCCTTTGCTGACCAGGTAAACCTTGCCATACGAGTTCATGCCGTATAACTTCAGGAGCAGGTTTGCCGGATAGTGAAACGCCAGTCCGAGCTGCGGCGTGAAGGCGCCCTTCTGTCCGGTGGCCAGTACGCGATAGCCGCGATGATCCGCCGTCACTTCGCCGGTCCAGAGCCACATCATCTGCCGCGTGGCGCGCGTCGCCTTTTTGATGGTGATGGCGAATGGCGTCGCCTGCCCGATGCGCAGCGTATCCGTCCTGGGCGCATCCACATCGAAGGGAATCTTGGGAGGGTTAACCTCCACTTCCTGCATCTGGATGTCGGCGGCCTCGAAATAGTACGACCTGTTCATGCTCTCAAGAGTCGATTCGCGCACTACGTGCAGCACCCAATCGTGGTAGCGGTCCGGCGGCTCGCCGGTAAAATGCTTCCCGTGATACTTCTTTGCCACCATGGTGCTGCCGTCGTTCGGGTCCATCCAGATCACGTCGTAGTTATGATCCTCGACGGTCAACTCGACGGGTCCGGGTTTTTCGATATAGACCAGATACTCGACGTCCTCGAGCGCGAGCGCCCGCCCGCCATCCACGTCATAGTAGGGTTCCAGGTCCCAGTGGCGCGTCGTGGCCATCATGTCATACCACGCCGTCATCGCCTTGGCGCCCGGCGAATTGACATACTCGGGACCCGAGCCGGTATTGGAGTAAGTCGCATACTGGCCGTCCATCGTGGCATTCCAAAGATTGTGGCGGAACGCCGCCGGATCGACATCGTGGGGTTGGGTCTTCCCCGCCCCGCTATCTTCGCGGCCGCACTCCAGATTCACTTGCGGAACCGGATACAGTTGATGCTCGATAGCGGCGACATTGTCGTCCGAAGTTCCGTACGCCGCGAAATCCTCCCACCCGTCGTCCAGCAGCGGCGCCGACGTGAGGCGCGCGCCGCTGGTGCGCGGATGCTGATAGCCATCCATCTGCTTAATGGCGGCGCCGATCTCCTTGAGGATGTCCCGCCCATCGGGGTAGTCTTCGAAGTAGTCCACGCCCTGCCAGGTGATGTTGAGACCGGCGTAGCGTCCGGCCAGGAAGCGAATGAAGAGGCGCCGGTCGCCGGCAGTGGGAAACTGCTGGAGCAGGTACCCGGCACCGCCGGTCAGAATCAGATCGGCGGTGATGCCTTTGCCGTTCAAGTACTCGATGCGTCGATCGAGCTTCTGGAAGTACGGCAGGTTCGGTAAGCCGTCCGGCGAGTACGCCGAACCCAGCCCTTGCGCCATGACCAGGAAACGGAGATGGTTAAACTTCTGTGCGGCGCGCGCATCGGCCACCGCCTGGAACTGCGCGTCATCCAGGGTCATCAGCAGGGGTTCGGAGGCGCCCATCCACAGGTGCGCGCGTTTGCTCTCCAGGTAGGCAAAGTGATGGACGTTGGCCACGCGGAGAAATCCCGGCGCATCGGAGGGCGCGGCGGTGAACGACCCCTGCTTATCATTCCATTCCTCGATATTGCTGGTGAGGCGCCAATCCCAATCGCCGGCCTCGGTGGGGGTGAACCGGATCACCATGCGGCGTTCGCCATCCCAGTAGGCCGGAACTGCGTAGGTCTTCTGGTGCGGAGATCGCAACTCGGCGCGCAGATCCACGGTAGCGTACGGATTCGGATGCCGGGCCGATTCCCGATCGCTCAATTGGAACACCATTTCACAGGGTGAATAGGCGGGTGTGTTGGCACAGGGAGGCGCCGGCGCGGGGGCCTGGGCCTTCAACAAGCAGAGTGCCAGTGCAACAGTCGCACCGCCCCATCGTTTGACCATCTATACCTCTTGTACCACGGACGCGGCACCCGGCTGGCGTGGTACACTCGCTAGCGGTGAAACTCGGGGTTGTGCTGTTTCAATTAGGTGGTCCGGACTGTCTGGAAAGCATCGAACCCTTCCTGTACAATCTTTTCTGCGATCCCGACATCATCGATTTTCCCTTCGCACGTGTCGCCCGCCAACCGCTGGCCCGGCTGATATCCTCTACGCGCGCCAAGCACGTGGCGCACCACTACTCGGAGATCGGCGGCAAGAGTCCCATCCTGGAACATACACTCCGCCAGGCGGCAGCGCTGGAGACCGAACTGCGCCAGACCTGCGACGCCCGCGTTACGGTGGCGATGCGATACTGGAAGCCGTTCACGCAGACCGCCATTCGGGAACTGGAGCACTTCGGCGCGGAGCGGATCGTGCTGCTGCCGCTATATCCGCAGTACTCCAAAACCACCACAGGCAGCAGCCTCAACGAATGGAATCGTCATTGGAAGGGCGCGGCGCCCATCCACGTGGTCCCGGACTTTTACCGCGACGCGGAATACCTGGCTTCGTTCGGAGAGATTATCGACCGCTCGATGGCGCAGTTCGCAGATCCGCGCGACGTGGACGTAATCTTCAGCGCCCACAGCGTGCCGGTGGCCGTGATCGAGAAGGGCGACCCCTACCGGCGGCAGATCGAAGCTACAGCGGACCTGCTCTGGCAGCGCGGCGCCTGGCCCGGACGCCGTCACCTCTGCTATCAGAGCAAAGTGGGTGCTTCCCGGTGGCTGCGTCCCTCCATGCACGAGACCGTCAAGCGCATGGCGGCGGAGCGCCGCAAGCATCTGCTGATAGTGCCCGTCTCCTTCGTCTCCGATCATGTAGAAACGCTGCACGAACTGGAGATCGAACATCGGGAGCAGGCGCGGTCGCTGGGCATCACGGATTACCGCGTCACGCCGGGGCTGAACGATTCGCCCCGCTTCATTCGGGCTCTCAGCGCGCTGGTGCAGGCGCAGATCTCCGCCGGGACGTGCCGCGAGCATTGCGGCTCCGTCTGACCCACCCGATCACCGAGAGAACGCTGCCCACTGTGCACACCACCACCAGGCCCACCAGCACGTCCTGCACAAAGGCGCTGTCCGCCCACGACAGAATCCGGCGGCCGAAACGAAGGGCCAGCACGCCCAGCAGAGTGAAGCGCACCATGCGCGCCGCCCCGACTACCGCCAGCAGGCGTGACCGGGGATATTGCAGCGCCGCGGCGGCCATGATGAAGGGCGTGAAGGGAAAGGGCGGAGGCGCGATAGCAGACAAGACGAGCGCCCAGGCGGCGTTGTGCTTCACTTTCTTTTTCACGTAATTGAGGCGCGCTTGGGGCAGGTGGCGCTCCAGCCCCTTCTCTCCCGCGGTTCGCATCACTACGTCCACCAGCAGGCAGCCCAGCACGGAGCCGGCGGTGGACATGGCAGCATAGTAAATCATGCGCTCCACCGAATGGTAGCGGGCGCTCATGGCAACCACCAGCAGATCGTTTCCCAGGGGCGCAAACAGAAAGGAGGAGTCCAGAATGCCGAGCACTAGCAAGCCGATTCCGCCGAACTTCCAGAAGAAGGCCAGCAGGAGGGCGCTCAGGTGTTTCATCGCGACCGGACGGAACACGTTGAGCGCCAAACACCGGCGGATCTCTCGATGGTGGATTGCGACCGTGCGAATACGCCCATCCAGAAAGCCTTGCCGCCCGGGAGAGGGCGCCGGCATTGGTGCGGCTTTCTAATCCGCGGACGGCACATGCAACTGGCCGATGCCGGCCGCACTCAGATGCGCTTCAGAGTCGTCCAGCGGGCAGGCTCAACCGCGGGTTCGTCACACCCGTAGGGTAGGCCCGCGACCTGCTCCCGCGCAGCCGCCGCCCTGCTCCACAAAGGGGAAAGCAGGCTGATCGCCGTGAGTCCGTACGGAACTGCCGGGGAGGCCGCGAAGAGGCTCACTCCGTAGCGCAGAGCCACGAACCATAAGACCACCAGGCCGGCGTTGGCCACAGATCCGGGCGACTTCCATTCGGACCGGAACCCCGCCCGCACCGCGAGGGTGAACGGCACGGCCACGATCAGATCCACCAGGTAGTGCCCACCGGCGGAGAGAGCGTATAGCAGCGTGAAGCCGGCGAAGGTCCACAGGATGGCCCGGAACCATCGCCCCAGGGGCGGGGCGCACCACAAGAGGCACAGGATCCAGGCCGTGTGCATGGAGGGCATGCAATTGCGTGCGGAAAGTGGCATGGATACCGGAACGACAATGGCTTGAGGGATGCGATTCGGAAAATCGGTGTGAAACGCGCCACCCGGTCCCACCGCGGGGCAGGCGAAATACAGGGAAGTCCCGGCGATCGCCAGGCAGATGGCGAATTGAATGAACCGGCGAGCCTCTTCCGCCGAGCCGTACCGCTGTAAGAGCAGGTATATCAGCGTCATGGCGATGGGCAGGTTGAAATAACAAAGGGCGCAGGTGTGCAGCAGCCAGGGGTGCGACAGGAGCAGGCGCGCGCCCAGAAACGATGCCTGGAAGCCGAAACTGCCATCCACCGCGTACAGGTAGCGGTCCAACGTCATTGGCAAAAACGAAGCGGAGATCCCCAGCACGAAAGTGGAGCCGATGGACCAGAACGGCGGGAACAGCAGGTGGGGCCATGCGATTCGCCGCTCCTTGCCGGCCCATCTCCAGACGAGCATCAGAACCGTTGCCGCCAGACAACTGGCAAAAAACGGGTTGCCGGTCAGGATGTCTATGAGCACACGGCAATTATCGGATGGCGCCGGGAAGGGGTTCAACGCTGTCTAACGATGTACGGGCGCTGTTAACCCCTTGAGGAACTCCTGCAAGTCGTCGAACGATATGGCCCACGCGGTGCTTGGGCCCTCGTACCCTTTCAACTCCACTTGGCGTTCCACGAAAGGCGACACCCTCGGCAGGCGCAATTCCGTGAAGGTGCGCTCGCCCAGCGCCACGCCCAAGCCCAGCGACTTGGTGGCCGTCTCCAGCCGAAACGCCGCGTTGACGGTGTCCCCCAGCGCGGTGTAGTCGCTGCCTCCCACGATCGCCGATCCGGTATTGATTCCCGCCCCGACTCGCAAAGGGTGCGGAAGGGGCAGGGTCCGATGCAATTCGGAGGTGGTGGTGTTGATTTCGCTGACCGCCTGCAGGGCACGCAACAGGTCGGCGCCGACTCGCGCCTTTTCGTCGTGCACCCACACCGCCATCACGGCATCGCCGATATATTTTTGCGCCCAGCTACCGTGGCGCTGCACAATCTGTCCCACGCGCAGAAACCAGGTCCCGATCGCCTGGGAGAGCACCGCCTCGGAGACGGTGCGGGCAAGGGGAGTGAAATCCCGGATGTCCACTACGGCGATGGTAGTCAAGCTGTGCACATGCAGCGCGGTAGTGGGATCGTTTCTGGTGTCCGTGGAGACTGGCGAGGCTGGCGCGGAGGGGTGCTCCGGACAGTGAAAGAGCATTTCCTGGTCACCGAATAACAGGCGGTCGCCATCCTTCAACAGTTGCGGTACGCTGACGCGTTTGGAGTTGACGAAGGAGCCGTTGCGGCTTCCCAAATCGACCAGAGAAAAGTCGCCATCGTCTTTCTTTTGAATGAGCGCGTGCAACCGCGAGACACTCCGGCTATCCAACAGGACAGCGCAGCCATCGCCCCGCCCCACGGCCCACGACAGCGCGTCCGCCAGAGGAAATCGGCGAGAACCGGACTCCAGAACCAGGTATGCCGCTGAACTCGCAATGGACACTCAGACTAATTTAACATCTGGCGCGAGGAAGGCACTCCGAGAGGGCTGTTGATGTACGTTCGGTCACGGATCAGTCCCAAAGGGACCACTTGGTCTAGTACGAAAAGGCCAAATCGATACCTTTTTTAGGCAAGAATATTTGGATAAAAGTTAAACTATCTTTTGGGAAGCGCCGATCATAACAGCGGGAAACAAATGGCAATCACCCAAATATTCATTTATCTGCAACTGCTGGATCTACTGACGACGCTGGTGGGCTTTCGCATCGGGGCCGGCGAAGCCAGCCCGTTCATTCGCATGCTGATGCACGCCGGACCCGCCATTGGGGTGCTGGCCTCGAAGATGGTAGCGTTGACCCTGGGCGCGGTGTGTGTCTACCAGCGAAAATACCACCTGATGCGCTGGGCCAGCTACTGGTACGGGCTACTGGTGGTCTGGAATCTGGCTGTCATCCTGACGGCTCCCTCTCATGCGATCCACGGGTAGAGGGCTCTTTCGAAATTGACATAGCGGGCCTTCGATACTAATTTATTAGTATATGGGCAAGAGTGTAGTCCTGTGGGTTCTCCTGATGACGGGTTTCGCGGCAGCGCAGCCGGCGTTCGACGTTGCCTCGGTAAAGCCCAGCCCGCCGCCAGAAGGAGATTTGATCAACATCAATCTGGGTGGGGCGAGCCACGGGGTAGTGACGCTGGCCAACACCACACTCAGCGAATGCATCCGGTACGCTTACGGCCTCGCGAACGAGGACCAGATTGCGGGGCCCGACTGGATCCGGGACCGCCACATCCGCTTCGATATCACCGCCAAAGCTCCGCCGGCGACACCTCCGGACCAACTTCTGGCAATGATGCAGACCTTGCTGGCGCAACGGTTTCACCTGGTATTGCATCGCGAACCCCGGCGGATTCCGCATTTCGAACTGACGGTGGCGAAGAACGGGCCGAAGCTTCCAGCCGCGCCGGGCGATGGGCCCAGCGTGCGGCGTTACTACGAGAAGAACCGGCTCTCCTATACCCACGTGCCGATGGACCGGTTCGCCGTACTGCTCTCGCGGGTATTGGGCCAACCGGTATTCGATAAGACCGCCTTGAAGGGCGCCTTCGACGTGGAACTCGATTGGACGCCGGACGATGCAGCGCCCGCACCGGCGGAAACGGACAGCGCGCCCCGGCCCGATATCTTCGCCGCCATCCAGCAGCAACTCGGGCTCAAGCTGGAAGCTTCGAAACAACCGGTCGAAGTGCTGGTAGTCGATGAGGCGGAGAAGGTGCCGGTAGCGAATTGACTCCGGTGCGGGAATCGCGCTAAATTGGCCCCCAGCAACCAGAGAGGCGCTGCGAGGGTGAGCACGTCCACCGCATCCGTACAGAAAAAATTCACCGAAGCGTTGGAGGAACTGGTCGCCCAGGTCAAGCAGGACCGCTCTATCCTGGCCGCGATTCTCTGCGGCAGCCTTTCGCACGACACCGTGTGGGAGAAGTCCGATATCGACCTGGTGCTGGTGACCATCGACGATAAGACGGTGGAACAGGCCGGACACGCGCTCTACGCCGGCGGCGTCAATGTGCACGTTTCCCTGATGCCGCGGGCGCAGTTCCGCAAGACCGTGGAAGGCGCCGTCCGCAACTCATTTCTGCATTCCCTGCTGGCCAAAGGGCGACTGATTTACACCCATGACGAGACCATCGCCGCGCTGTGCGGCCGCCTGCACGAAATCGGCGAGCGCGATTTGCAGGTGCAACTGTTCGGCGCGGCCGCGCAAGCCGTGGGCTGTATCGACAAAGCTCACAAATGGTTCCTGACGCGCGGCGATCTGAACTACTCGGCGCTGTGGATTCTCTACGCCGCCACGCCGCTGGCCAAGATCGAAGTCATGAGCGCCCGCCGCCTGGTGGATCGCGAGGTGATCCCGCAGGCCATGCTCCTGAATCCCGGTTTCTTCCAGACGATCTATGCGGGCATGCTGAACGAAAAGAAGACGCGGAAAAGCGTGCAGGCCGCGCTGGACGCCATTGACAGCTACCTGGCGCAGCGCGCCGCCACGCTGTTCGCGCCCGTGCTGGAGTACCTGCGGGAAGTGGGCGAGGCCCGCTCCTGCACCGAACTGGAATCCCACTTCAAACGCAACTTCAATATCGAAGGTGTCACCATGGCGTGCGAGTACCTGGCGAACCGCGGGCTCGTCGGCAAAGCCTCCACGCCTCTCCACCTGACTAAACGCAGCAGCGTGGTGGTGCAGGAACTTGCCTTCGTTCATTTGGGAGACGAGCCCGATGAGTTCTAAGGCGGTCCGCGTGGCCGCGCGCTCCACCATTGAGGTGCGGGGCGCGCGCGTGCACAACCTCAAAAACATCTCGGTGGAAATGCCGCGCGACAAGCTGATTGTGGTAACGGGCCTTTCGGGCTCGGGCAAATCCAGCCTGGCCTTCGACACGATCTATGCCGAGGGGCAGCGCCGCTACATGGAATCGCTGTCCACTTATGCCAAGCGATTCGTCGCCCAGGTGGCCAAGCCCGACGTGGACTTCGTCTACGGCCTTTCGCCGGTGATCTCGATCGAACAGAAGACCATCGGCAGCAATCCGCGATCCACCGTCGGCACCATGACCGACATCGCCAGTTATCTAAACCTGCTCTACTCCACCATCGGCGAGCCGCACTGCCCGCGCACCGGCGAGCTGGTGCCCAGCCGCTCCGCAAGTCAGATTCTGGAAGCGATTCTGTCGCTGCCGCAAGGCGCGGAAATCGAACTACGCGCGCCCATCTTCCCGCAATACGGCGAGGAGCTGGATTTCGTATGGACCGAAGTCCGCAAGAAGGGCTGCCGCACGGTGATCGTCGACGGCAAGCCGGTGGACATCTCCGGAGAGATCGACATCGACGAATCCGGCGTCCAATGCATGGACGCGGTGGTGGACCGTTTCGTGGTGGGACGCAAGCACGAAAAGGCCATCAAAGCCGGCATCGCGGCGACGCTTCTGGTGGGCGACGGGCTGCTCCAGGCACAGATTCTGAAGGGCGCCGGCAAGGCCGAGAGCGAACGCTTCTACCGCGGCTTGTGCAGCCGGACGCACCACCTGGTCTACGGCGACATTCAGCCCGAGTACTTCATGTTCAACAACCCCGAGAGCGCCTGTCGCACCTGCGGCGGTCTCGGGGTCCACAAACTCACGCATCCCGAACTGCTGGTGCCCGACCCGCGGCGCAGCATCGCCGGCGGCTGTTTCGTGAAGGAAGCCTTCAAGTACAACCCCGACACCTGGGACGGGCGGGTGATGTACAGCCTGGGGAAGACACTCGGCTTTTCGCTCGATACGCCGTGGGAGAAACTGCCCGAAGCGGTGCGTCATGCCATTTTGGAAGGACTCGGCCGCAAGATCAAGCTCAGCGTGCCGCCCGAAGCCAAAGTTAAGCGCGAAGAGGCCGAGGGCAAAGAGATCGGCTTCGGCGGAATCGCGCGCCGCATCGAACGCCACTACCGGCGCTACCGGCAGCGCGGCGAAGCCAGCTCCGGCATGGAAGCGTGGCTCGACAAGGTGATGGTGGAACACACCTGCCCGGATTGTAAGGGCGCGCGTGTCCGGGCGACCCGGCTGTGTTTCACGGTGGACGGCAAGACGATCTACGAAATGGGCCAGCTCCACTTCGATGAGTTGTACGCCTTCCTGGGAAGCGTGAAACCCGCGGGCCGCGGCGCCGACGCCGGGCGTCACGTGCTGGGCGAAGTGCGCAGCCGCGTCGACCTGCTGCTGGGAATCGGGCTCGATTATCTCAGCTTCAATCGCCGTTCCAGCACGCTCTCCGGCGGCGAGGCGCAGCGCATCCGCCTCTCCACCCAGATCGGTTCCGGCCTGATGGGCATGCTCTACGTGCTGGACGAGCCCAGTATCGGGCTGCACCCGAAAGACAACGTGAAAATGATCGCGACCCTGGAGAGCCTGCGCGATATCGGCAACACGGTCATCGTTGTGGAGCACGATGAGGATACCATCCGGGCGGCGGATCACATTGTCGAAATGGGTCCCGGGCCGGGCGTGCATGGCGGCGAGGTGGTGGTGCAGGGCACGCTCGCCGACGTGCTGAAGTGCAAGGCGTCTCCCACCGGGCAATTCCTGTGCGGCAAGCGGCAGATCGAAACGCCCGCGCGGCGGCGGAAGGGCAAGGGCGCGGTACTGACGGTGCGCGGCGCGCGCGAAAACAACTTGCAGAATGTGGACGTGAGCTTTCCCCTCGGAACGCTGGTGGCGGTTACCGGCGCGTCCGGCTCGGGCAAGAGCACGCTCATCAACGAGATTCTCTACAAAGCGCTCTGGAAG
The DNA here is from genome assembly GCA_031292755.1 of Candidatus Sulfopaludibacter sp. Taxonomy (GTDB): domain Bacteria; phylum Acidobacteriota; class Terriglobia; order Bryobacterales; family Bryobacteraceae; genus Sulfopaludibacter. The sequence continues at coordinate 14,650 of JARLGM010000109.1, read as the reverse complement.
CGCCTGGTGGACACGCGCACGCTGCCCGGCGAGCACGACGCGGTGGAAGGCGTGGAGCACGTGCACAAGGTGGTCAACATCGATCAGTCGCCCATCGGTCGCAACAGCCGCTCCAACCCCGCCACTTACATCGGCTTCTACGACAATATCCGCGACCTGTTCACGCAGGCGCCGCTTTCGGTGGAGCGCGGGTACAAGGCCGGCCGCTTCAGCTTCAACGTCAAAGGCGGCCGCTGCGAGGAGTGCCAGGGCGAAGGCGTCATCACCACCCAGCTATACTTCATGCCCGACGTGGAAGTGACCTGCGGCGCCTGCAAGGGCGCGCGCTTCAACAGCGAAACGCTGGACGTCACCGTGCGCGGCAAGACCATCGACGACGTGCTCCATATGCCGGTGGAGGAAGGCGCCGTCTTCTTCGCCGGGGAGCCTGCGGTCGGCAAGAAGATCGAGGTGCTCAGCGATCTGGGCCTGGGCTATCTCACGCTGGGCCAATCGGCCACCACGCTTTCCGGCGGAGAAGCGCAGCGCATCAAAATCGCCGCCGAGCTGAGCAAACTACAGCGCTCCAAACACACCGTCTACATCCTGGATGAGCCTACCACGGGTCTGCACCTGGCCGACGTGCAGCGCCTGCTGGAATCGCTCAACCGCCTGGTGGATGCGGGGCACACGGTGATCCTGATCGAGCACCACCTCGACGTCATCAAGACCGCCGACTACGTGATCGATCTCGGCCCCGAGGGCGGCCACGCCGGAGGGCAGGTGGTGGTGACAGGCACGCCGGAGCAGATTGCAGCGTGCAAAGCGTCGCACACGGGGCGGTTCCTGAGAGCGCACCTGGTGGCATAGGGGCTTATTGCAGGTCGCCAGTGTAACCTCCGGCCTCGAATTCTATTGGTTCCGCAGGGCGCTCACTGGATCGACAAAAGCCGCCCTCCAAGCTGGAACGATACATGCGATCACCGCCGCCGCACTGGTGAGGGCCGGAACAACAATGAAGGTTACAGGATCAACCGGGTGCACACCATAGAGAAAACTCGCCAGCGTCCGCGTGAGCACTAAGGACAGACCCAGGCCAATAGCAAGTCCAACAGATGTGAGGGTCAAACCGTAGCGAAGTACCATTCCGATGACAGCACTGCGAGAAGCCCCCAACGCCACGCGAACGCCGACTTCCGCAGTGCGCTGCACGACAGTATAGGAAAGCAGGCCGTAAAAGCCGACGAGAGCGAGGAACACGGCAACACCTGCGAAGGACGCCAGAGCCACAGTCTGAAAAGTTCGACGCGCGGTTGCCTGATCGATGTACTGATTCATAGTCTGAATGTCGATAACGGTGACATCCGGGCTCACGGCTCTGACGGCGCCCCGAATCAATGGAATAATGCCATCGGGCGTTCCGTTCGTCCTGATCGCTACTGCGTCGGCCACACTATTCTGGTAGTAGATGGTTGGCTCAGGCGTTTCTTCCACGCTGGAGTGGCGAACGTCGCCCACCACTCCCACAATGCTCGACCATCTTCCCCCGTCCACTCTCAGATGATGCCCCAGAGCCGGGCGGCTCTGGAAATAGCGCCTGGCAAACTGCTTACTAACTACTACCGTTTGCGGCTTCTCTTTAGGGTCGGCGGAAATATCGCCGTCATTCAGATATCGACCCTCGATGAGAGGGATTTGCATGGCCCGGAAATACTCGCCGGCGGTTTCCCGAATAGCCACGACCTCCTTTTGAGCGCTGAACTGACCTTCGACTTCCAGGAATACCTTATCCTCATACGTGCTGAGCGGCAAGTCGTCGATGGATCCGGCGGCCTTTACGCCAGGAATGGCGCGAATGCGACTCATCAGGTCGCGGAGCAGCGGTTCGGCCTTTTGAATTGGTTGGTCCAGGAAAATGCTCAGGGTCAGAGTCGGCCCGGCAAAGCCCTTGTCCTCGCTCAGGACCCGGAGATAGCTGCGAATTAAGAGCCCCGCACCGGCGAGAAGTACCACGGCCACGGCAATTTGCAGCACGACCAACGCATTTCTGACACGCAATGGCGCTCCCGCCAATCCCCGACCACCATGACGAAGGAGATCTCCCACGTCGACGCGCGAAGCAGCAGCAGCGGGAAGGATGCCCGAAAACAAGCCAGTGGCTACGGATACGAATAACCCGAACAGCAGAACGCCGGAATCCAGCCTGGCCTCCCCGAATCGGGGTATGTCGCCGGGATCGAGCCGAACCACTGCCCTAGCGACCGTGAAGGACAGCAATATCGCAAGAGCGCCACCCGCGACGGAGAGCATCAGCGATTCAGTCAACATTAACCGGACAAGGCGCGAACGCTCCGCGCCCAATGCCGTTCGCACCCCCATCTCGTGGATCCGGTTCGCGGACCGGGCCGTAAGCAGGCTCGCCAGGTTGCCGCAGGCCATCAGAATAATCATGCCAACCGCACCCATGAGCAGGCGCAGCAGTGGACGGACCGGTCCGATGGCTGTGTCTACAAATGAGACCACCAGAACTTCCAGATCCGTCCAGGTATCCGGATGCGTGAGGTTTAGATGCTTCTCAATCACTGACAGTTCCGCTTGCGCTTGCTCCAGCGTGACTCCGGCGCGTAACCTGCCGATCGCGGCATCTATCTCGTCGAATGCGGGATCGGACTGCTGTTTGGGAGTCAGCGCTGCCGGTACCCAGACATCGGTTCTCCGCAACGAAGCGAACTGGTACTGGCCTGGGTAATCGTTCCCGTGTGGATAGGAGAATTCCCTTGGCATTACTCCGATTACCCGATAGGCCTGAGTGTCGACATGAATCGTCCTTCCGATCACGTTCATGTCTCCCCCGAATCGACTGCGCCACAAACCGTCGCTGACTACCGCTACCGGTTCTGCTTCGGAGCGATCGTCGCCGGCATCGATAGGCCGTCCCAACTGCGGACTGGCTTCGAGAGTCTGGAAAAAATTGCCTGGAACCTTCGCTGCTCCGACCCGTTGTGGACTCCCGTCATGCAGCACTGCCAGGTAGCGCTGCATTGTCGTGATGCTCGTAAAAGAGCGGCTCATCCTCTGCCAACCTCGGATGTCCGAATAGAACGGCGCACGTTCCCGCGGTAAGTCCGGAACGCGGGGCGCCGGCGTCCAAACGTAGACCAGCCGTTCGGGATTTCCATACGGCAGAGAGCGAATCAACACGGCATGCACCAGACTGAATACTGTGGTGGCGCTACAGACACCAAGAACAACAGCGAGCAGCGCCGCGAAGACAAATCCCGGCGTCTTTCCCAACCCGCGAGCACCGTGCCTGAGGTCGGCTGCGAGAATGTGCAGATGCTCCCTGGGAGCCGTGAATGCGACATCAGCGAGTGTTTCCAGCCAGACTCGTACACGGGATTCGCTTGCCAGGCGCATGGCGAAAAGCCGTTCCATCTCCTCGCGGAATTCGTTCCGGAACTCCGCCGGATATAGGAATAACAGCGCCCGGTAGGTCTTAAGCGCGTTTCGGCGCCATCCCATAAACCCTCGCCTGCTCCAACAGGTTCGCCATTCGCCTGGATTCCGCCCAAACGGCTTTGCGGCCCAATGCCGTGAGGCGGTAATACCTCCGCCGCTCATCATCGTGCTTCGGACGTTCGCTTTCCCTCAACTCGACAACGAATCCCTGTTCCAGCATGCGCTTTATCGAGCCGTAAAGGGTTCCAGGGCTCAATCGGAGTTTTCCACCCGTGCGGCTCGCGACATCTTGCATGATTGCGTAGCCGTGCTGGTCGCCCGCCGCCAACGCAAGAAGGATATGAAAGACCTGGTGGGAAATCTGGGACGGTTCCTCCGGTTGCCGCGATGCCATGGAGCAACTATAACACACCACGTTATACAGAAACGCGTTATATTAACAGAACTCCCGGCCAGCGCAAGGCTGTAAGGCACCCCGGAACAGATTGCGGCGTGCAAAGCGTCGCACACGGGGCGGTTCCTGAGAGCGCACCTGGTGGCGTAGAGATTACGGCAGCGGCACCCAGGCAAAGGTAGTGGTATTAGGAAGCTGAAAGACCAGGCCGTTCCGGTCGGCACCGGCCAGAGATCCCTGGGGCGTGACCGGCACGGGTTTCCATCCGGCGCCGGCGCGGTCGAAGAACACGAACTTGTCGCCGCCCTCCCGGGCGTAGATGGTCCCATCGGGCGTCAAGGCCCAGGGGAAGAAGTACCGGTGCTGTCCCGGCCGGCCAATCAACTTACCGTCGAAGTTCAATTCCACCCATTCCAAGGGCGCCGGTCCGGGGGCGTCGGACCGCAGAAGGGACACAATCCGGTCGGCGGATGCACTCAAAGCGCGGCCGCCTACGGTTCGCACGGAAACCAGGGAAGGTCTGAAGGTGGACTTCGGAAGGAATTCGCCGAGTTCCTGTCCGTCCGGCGTGTACTTCCGGAAAATCTTGTAGTCTTGCTCCGGGCGCGCTTGCCCGGCAACCCAGATCGTGTGATCCGGAGCAAAGCAGATCTGCTCCGGAACGTACAGACCGGTAACCACCGTGCGGATCTGTTTCCCGGACGGGTCTAACACCGCAAAGCCTCCGGGATTGTCAAAAGCCACGGCCACGGTGTCGTCCGTGTCCGCCGCCCCGTTGAGGAGCCGTAAGTGCTTCTGATTGGGAAGTTGGATGGTGGCGTGATAGGCCAGCGCACCGCCGGGGCCATAAACTCCGATCCGCTTCAGATTCATGTCCGCGTCCGTGTTCCGCTCCCAGACAATCAGGTAGCCGTGGTCGAAGGTCGGAGTAATGTGGAGCGGTGAAATATCCCCTTGATAAATCACCTCTCGCTCCGTAGACGGTTCAGTGATCGCGCCGCACAGGGCGGCCGCGAGTAAGCAGGCAGATAACTTCACGAGGAAAGGCCCTCCTTACCCATGGAGACGCCGGGACCAGGCCCGGCGTGCAGCCGCTTTCTATCTTATTGGTGAATTGCCGGGAACGCGGCCTGGGCCACGGTGTCCTGCTGCTGGTCTTCGTAGGAGTTGAGCTTGCGCTCGTCGCCGTAGAGGAAGCCGAAGAAGACGAGCGCCACCAGAAGCAACCCGAACCGAATCCGCGGGTGCGGCTGGACCGGACCGAGAAAGGCGCACACACAAATCGCCACACCCAGCGACATCCGTTCGGCAATGTATACCAGGGCGTGGTTCAAGCCCGGAATCAGGATGGTGGTGGGCAGCAGCAACACGCCCATCGCGCTCAGAATGCAGATCTGGAAGGGCAGGCTGGAGGCAATCCGGCGGGCCCCGGAGCTGTGCAGCATCTCCAGAAACATCAGGCCCCAGGCCACCAGCAGTCCAATCAATACCAGGTAATACTTCCCGTCGAAGAGCCACGCCTGGTCCGATCCGGTAGAGAGTCCCGACGCCAGCGGCGACCACAGGTGAATAGCCGTGCCGCCGGCCCATAGGTGAATCCCCAACATGAGGAGCAGGGAAGCCGCCGTTACATCTGCCCGCACGCGCTGCGACACACGGCGCGCCACGAACAGGTAAGCCACCAGCACCGCCATCCAGAGAAACGGCAACGCGTGCGCCACATAGGCCAGCAAACCTAAGGGGACCGCGAGCGCGATGCGCCTCGGCGTCGCCTCCCAGGTTAACGACAGCACCCAGAAACACAGGCCGAGGCTCAGGTAAAAGTTGAAAAAGCCCATGTGAAACACCCAGCCATAGGCAAACATGGCGATGCAGGAAAACAGGTGCCAGGGGCGGCGGCCGGCCACTACGCTGACGAAGGCGAACGCTCCCCATGCGAAGGTGAGTACGGCGATGGAAACCGCGATGCGCTGCGCAAATTCGGCGTTGAATATCTGAAACAGGCCGGCGAGCAAAAGATCGAAAAGCACGTTGGTGCTCCGGTGGACCAGCAGGAGCCCATCGGAGCCGCCTGTTTCAATCCAGTGGGTGAGCCAGGCGTTGTTCAGGTGGCTCGAAAGATCGCCGCCCTGAATGCGCGGCTGCCAGTAAATCGGCGCCAGCAGCAGGAGAGAGAGCAGCACGTAGCGCCGCCAGGCTCCCGTCCATTCTTTGATCTTCGACGGCGTCATGCGTTCTCCAACCGGAGCCTCTGAAATTCAGGGATCAGTTCGAAAGGCGTGGCCACATTGCCGATCGCCTCGCCGATCTGCTGAATACTGCCTTCGGACAGATGCGATTCGGTTTGCGCCGCCAGCCGCAGATACCCAATCCGCATGGGATCGATGCGCATGATCCGGCAGCAGGTCGCATCCACCGCCACCGGAGCGCTTCCCGCAACCAGCACTCCCGCGCGTTTCGGGACGCCTTGAATCGGGCCGTTGCCCTCCATCCCCACAATTCCGTCCACGATCGCAAACTGGCGCGGGAATGCCTCGTGCAAATCGGCGATGGATTCGTCGATGCCCGCCCAGTGAAGCGCGTTCTTAGGCCATCCATAAACGCCGCTCGGCACCACGCCGAAAAGGTTCTTCATGGAGAGCGTCGCGCCCACCCAGTGGTGCGTCTTCATCTTGGCCATGGAGACCAGCAGGTCCGCGCCCAGCACGGTGTTGGGGAGGTAGAGTTTCCCGATGCGCGAAAACTGGCGGGAGGGATGCACGCGCGTCACGTCGTCCAGATTCAGATCCGTGAACAGCTCTTCGAACTTAGGCACGATCTTGAAGTAACCGGCGGCGTCGGCCAAATCCAGGGTGTTGCGGCGATGGCCGGGGCCTTCGCCGATCTTCACGCTGGCGGCCCCCATGGCGGTAAAAGCTTCCAATGCCGCATGCACCACCAGGGGATTGGTATTGATGCTGCTTTCCGGTTCAAATTCCACCAGGTTCGGTTTCAGCACCACGTTCCGCCCGCGCACTTCCAAAGGGTGCAGGGCCAGCAGGCGGCGCATGGTGTCGTAGAGGGTCTGGTCGTAAGCCGGCGCTTTGACCACGGAAACCTGGGCCGGCGCCACCATCCGTGCGGTGTTGCAGCCGGCCAATCCCAACGCCGCACAACCCGCGGCTGCCGTCACAAACTCGCGGCGGGTGAGGCCGTTCTTTCCTACCCGGGTTGAAGGTCGCGCTGCCGTACTCATACCAGGTTCACAAACAGTCCGCGGCCCTGCCGCTGTGCGCTGTCCACCAGAACTGACAGCGATGTTTCTGGAATGGTGTGCTGGGCCAGATCGGCGGGGGGACAGAATCCCGCCGGAAGCCGGTCATGCGCGCCCAGACCCACACGCAGCCAGTTCAGGGCATCGGTAGAGCGGCACACGCTAAGAAATTGAAGAGCCACTTGGATGCCTTGCCCGATTTTGGGATGCTGCCGGCCGCGCAGCGCAGCCAGGGCCATGCCCGTGGTCTCGGGATAAGGATGCGCCGCATAACCCAGCGCATTGGAGGATCCGTGATTCCATCCGCCACCCTTGCATATCCGTGACAGCAGAAAACTCTGCCCCTCTTCGATCCGCTCGCGGAGCGTGCCGGAAGAGTTGCGGCTTTCTTCTTTCATCAACGCCAGGACCGCTATGGATGTGGGACCCACCCACGCAGCCGTGCCGGGCAACCAGGGCCAACCGGCATAGCGCATGTCCGGCGGCTGCGGATTCCCCAGAAGCCACTCGCGCAGCCGGTAAGTGAGCGTGGTCTCTTTTCCTTGCGTTCCCAGCAGCCACCGAATGGCATGATCGTGCATCTCCGCGCCCAATTCAGCCGGGGACAAGAGCGATACCAGGCCGGTCACCCAGGTGCTTTCGTCAATTCCCCTTCGTGGAGGCCAGCCTCCATCGGGACGCCGCGCCGTTCGAATCCAGCGTATTCCCCGCTCCGCCGGCTCGGTTTCGCCGGCGGACAGAAGAGCCATCACGGCGTACACCGTAGGCTCCGTCCAGGACCCGCCGCGCACATACGGCCACCCACCATCGGAATTCTGTTTGCTGATCAATTCGGAAATCGACATACGGGTCCTAGGCTGGCGAGAACATGTGCCCGGGCGTGGAGTCGTCGCCAGCCCTCAGGCGGGGAAAGTTATCTGATCGCGCGGCGCCGGCGCCGTGAGAGCAGCAGCACCAGCGTGATGCCCGCTCCCAACCAGATTGCTCCCTGTACTGCAAGATCCACGGTATTCTCCTTTCATGGCTCGTTCGTTGTTCCTCTGACCTTCCGCGGGGCCTACCGCTGTGTTCTGCGAGTGCGGCGCCGGCGGAGGAACAAATAGATGGCGCCCCCGGCGACTAACCAGATCACGCCCTGAAGTGCTGTCGTGTTCATCGTCGTTTTTCTCCTTTTTGGTGCTTTCTACCCTCCCGCGTTTTTCATCATCGGGAAGAGGTACTTGAAGACCTGCAAAATGCCCGGACCCGCTGCCACAATCAGCATGGACGGCAGAATGAAGAAGAAGATCGGGAACACCAATTTGACGCCCACTTTTCCCGCGCGCTCCTCGGCTTCCTGCCTGCGCCGGCTCCGCATAAAATCCGAATGGTTGCGCAGCGATTCGCCCATGCTGGTTCCAAAGCGATCGTTCTGAATCAAGATGGCGACCAGTTTCCGGATTTCCGGTTCGCCGGCGCGCTCCGCGAAATTGCGCAGCGCGTCGCTGCGCCGTTTACCGGCGCGCATCTCCAGAGTCACCAGCGACATTTCTTCGCTGAGTTGGGGATGGCTCACGCGAAGCTCGTGAGCCACGTGCTGGATGGCTTGGTCCAGGCCCAAGCCGGCTTCCACCGAGACCACCAGAAGATCCAGCGCATCGGGAAGGGAAAGCCGCAGTACTTCCATGCGCGCCTTGACCTTCTTTTCCAGGACGAATTTCGGCAGAATCCAGCCGGCGCAGCAGCCGAAGCCCAGCAGCGCCACCTTCATCATCGGATTGGGCGACATGCGGGAGTCCATCATCAGGCTCAGGACCAACATGCCGAACGTCGATATAATGCGAATCCCGTAAAACACCGGAGCCGCATTCTCCGAACGAAAGCCCGCCCGGATCAAATCCGTGCGCAGCGTCGCCGATTCAGCTTCCGAAGACGGCATGCGCGAGCCGATCTGGTGCAGCAGTGTGACCAGGGTGCTGGCTTCCGGCTCCGACGTGTCCTTGAGTTCGCCCTTCTCGTCGGTAATCACCGGATTGCCGAGCTGTTTGAGAAACTTGCCCGGCTTATAGAAGACGCGATATCCCACCCAGGTGAGCAGCACCATCAACATCAGAAACGCGCACGTGCTCAATATAAATGGATGTTCCATATCACACCTTGATGTTGATGATCTTCTTGATAAAGAAATTCCCCAGGATCTGCGCGATAATGGCGCCGCCGATCATGTACTTCCCGTCGGAATCTTCCGCCATCCCCTGCAGGTATCCGGGAGCCACCACCAGCAGCCCGAGCATGGTGGCGACGGGCAACAGAGTCAGAATCGTGGCCGTAAGACGCCCGTGGGCGCTGGCGGCTTTCACCTGGCCTTTCAGCCGGAACCGTTCACGGATCACGTAGGCCAGACGGGAGAGGATTTCACTCAGGTTGCCGCCGGTCTGCTTTTGCAGCAGTACCGACGAGGTAAAGAACCGGACGTCCAGGAGCGGGACGCGGTCGGTAAAGTTACGCAGCGCGATATCCAGGGGAGCGCCGAGATTCTGTTCGTTGAACAGCGCGCGGAACTCCTGCCCCAAGGGGTCCGGCATTTCGTCGCCGACCATTTCCAGGCTGATGGAGAACGCGTGTCCGGCGCGCATGGAGCGCGCCAGAAAGTCCAGCGACTCGGGAAACTGCTCCTCCAGCGTCTCCAGACGCTTTTTGCGCTTGTGCCGGACGAACAGGTAAGGCATGGTGCCGAAGGTAACGGCCAGGATCAAAGCGGTAGTCGGGCCGTTCATGATGAACGGCACCAGGGCCCCCAAGCCGAGTCCCGGAATCATAGCCAGGCCCATCGCCGCCAGCAGGCGGGTGGAAGACCAGCTCATGCCGGCTTGTTGAATCTGCTCCTGCGCATGCTTGCTGAACTGGAATGTCTTGATGACCCCCTTAAAGCCACCGGGTTTATCCAGTTCAATTTCTTTCAGCAGGTGCGTGACTGTAACCACCGTCTCGCCGGACGCGGTTTGCAGCATCCCGGTGACCTGCTTCTTTCGCCGCGCGTCAAAGAACTTCAACGCCACGCTCACCGCCAGCAGAATGAGCGCGAAGACGACGACGAAAGATACAATTACGCCGACAGGCATCAGCTAATCTCCACCACGGTCTGGAACATCTGCGGCGGCAGCGCGATGCCGCACTGTTTCAGCCGTTCATAGAACTTGGGACGAATACCGGTGGCGCGGAAGCGGCCCAACACCTTGCCGGTTTCGGTAATGCCGGTTTTTTCGAACAGGAAAATATCCTGGAGCGTGATGATGTCCTGCTCCATGCCCACCACTTCGGTGATATGGGTGATGCGGCGGGTTCCGTCGCTGAAACGGGAGGTCTGGATGAACAGATCGACGGCCGAAGCAATCTGGGCGCGAATCGAACGAATACCCATGTTCGAATTGGCCATGCCCACCATCACCTCCAGGCGGCCCAGGCCATCGCGCGGCGTGTTGGCGTGAAGGGTGGTGAGGGAGCCGTCGTGACCGGTGTTCATGGCCTGCAACATGTCCAGCGCTTCTTCCGATCGGACTTCACCGACGATGATGCGGTCGGGACGCATACGGAGGGCATTGATCACCAGTTGCCGGATGTGAATCGCGCCGGTGCCTTCCACGTTGGGAGGGCGGGTTTCCATGCGCGCCACGTGGGTTTGTTGCAGCCGCAGTTCGGCCGCGTCTTCAATGGTGACGATGCGCTCGTCTTCCGGAATATACGAAGAAACGGCGTTCAGGAGCGTGGTCTTACCGGAACCGGTGCCACCGCAGATCAGAATGTTCAAACGCGCTTTCACGCAGCCCTTGAGCAGTTCCAGCATCCCTTCGGTCATAGCCAGCTTGGCAACCAGGTCCTCGCCCTTGAGCGCGTGGCGCCCGAAGCGGCGAATGGAGAGCAGCGGTCCATCGACGGCGACGGGCGGAATCGCGGCGTTGACACGGGAACCGTCCGGCAGGCGCGCGTCCACCAGCGGCGACGATTCGTCCACGCGCCGGCCGACCCGCGAGACCACTTTTTCGATGATCCGCAACAGGTGGGCGTCGTCTTTAAACTCTACGGGCGTGCGGTACAGTTTGCCGCCGCGTTCTACGTAGACCAGGCGCGGCGTGGTGACCAGAATGTCGCTTACGGTGGGATCCTGCAGCAGCGGCTCCAGCGGGCCAAGTCCGAACACCTCATCCAGGATCTCTTCAATTACGCGGTCTTTCTCCACCAGGCTGAGGGGTGTCTTTTCTTCTTCCACCAGCTTGGCGACGGCCGCCCGGATCTCGGCGCGGACGCGTTCGCCGGCCATCGACGAGAGGGCTTCCAGATTGATGCGGTCCAACAGTTTCCGGTGGAGCGTGAACTTCAGCTCCTGGTATTCCGGCGTGTAACCTTCCCGGTTGAAGAGCCGGTTCACCCAACCGGTCTCCCGGTTGTCGCCATGGCGCGATGTCGTATCTAGTACTGCACCCATATCGAATTGTCCTTTGTCCCAACAACAGAATTCGCGTCCGCGCGTTCGCCGCCGGCGGCAAACCGGGACTGAGCCGAAGAGCTATTTCCCCATCAACCCGAAAAGCTTCTTCGACCCGTTCGTCTTCTTTTCCTCCAGGTTGGCAAGTTTCAATGCCAGCTTGGCGATCTGCTTGCCCAAATCGGAACTTCGATTGAGCATGCGTCCCTCGGCATACGTTTCGTACAGTTCCGGATAATCGTTCGGAATCATGCAGAAGATGGGGATTCCGAGCATGCGCTCCAGTTCCCCGGGGGTGATATCGAGCCGTTTCGGCGCACGGTTCAGGATGAGGCGGATGCGGTTCTTTCCGAACCCGCTGTCGAGCAGTGTCTGAATGATCTGCTTGGATTGGTGCAGCGCCGGCACTTCCAACGTGGTCACCAGGCAGACCTCGTCGATTTCTTCCAGTGCGGCCATGCCCATACGGCTGAGGCTTCGCCCCAGATCCACCAGGGTGGTGTCATAGTGCGGGCGCGCGAAGGCCAGCACGTGGCGCACTTGTTCGTCCTTGGGCTGCTGCTTGCTCGCCAGAGCCAGCGGGGATGCCACAATCTCGACACCGGGGATGCCGTTGGATACCAGCGCTTTCCAATAATGAATATCCAGGCGGTGCAGGTTGTTGACGGCATCCAGAATGGAGTAGACGGCCTTGGTCTTGGTGATAAACCCGATCATGCCGGCATCCAGATCCAGATCCGTCAGCAGCACTTTCTGGTTCTGGCGGCCCAGTTCGGCGGCCACGTGCGTGACCAGCGTGGTGGCCCCGCATCCGCCTTTGGCCGATAGAAACGCGTAGGCCTTGCCGCCCGCTTTCGTCCCGCCATCGCGGCGGCGGCTGCGCTCGGCCGAACGCTTCTCCAGCGCCCGCTTCAGGGGCTCTTGCAGCGGCGGAAACAGGTACTCGTTGATGCCGGCGCGCAGCGACGCCAGAATGGCATCCGACTCCGCGGTGTTGTTCAGGGCAATGATCATGGGATCGCCGATCGCATTGCGAATCGAGGACACCAGACCTTCCAGCGGCTCTTTCCAGCCGCTGATATCCACCAGCACCACGTCGGGCCGCATGCGCTCCAGGCGGTCCAGAAAGTTGCTGACATCCCCGATATCCTGATGCTCGACAATGATGCGGAACGGAAGATCCGCCAGACAAGCCTGGGCCTGCTCCCAGAGATCGCGGTTTTCGATGGCCAGCCCGATCGTCAGCGGGTACATGTATGTTCTCCACGCCGACGGCTCATTTTATGACTCCGCTCGGAGCGCCCGGCGCGCCAGTCGTCGCCGGCTGCGGAATTGGCGGGTTGCTCTGCGGGTTCTGCGTATTGCTCTGCGGCGTCGACTGCTGTCCCTTCATCCGCTCCTGCAGCAACTGCTCGAGCGGCATGGAATCGGCCGGCGGATGCACAGGCACGGGTCCCGTCTTTTCCATTCCAGGCTGCTCCGGCAGGACATCCGAGTTCTTCTTCAGGTATTGCATAGGCATTTTCAACTCGGTCACCGGCTGGCCCTGGGGAATCGGGCGCACCAGTTCCGGAGTGACGATCACCAGCAGTTCGGTATTCTTCTTGGTAATGGCCCGGCTCTGAAACAGCTTGCCGAGGATCGGGATGTCTCCCAGGCCGGGGATCTTGCTGAAACTCTCCGTCGCATTGTTGTCCAGCAGACCGGCAATCAGAAAGCTCTGTCCGCTCTCCAGTTCCACCTCTGTATCCACTCTGCGCGTGGAGAGCGCGGGAACCGTGAAGCCCGAAATCTGAACTCCATTGGCAAAGTCCAGAGAACTTACCTCGGGGTTCACCCTCAGCCGAATGGTTCCGCGGGGTGTGACATTGGGCAGGAAATTCAGGCGGATGCCGTATTCCTTAAATACGATGCTTACAGCGCCAAGGCTGGTATTGCCCTCAACCATCGGGATCGGAAATTGACCGCCGGAAAGAAAGCTGGCCTGCTGGCCATTGATCGCCAGCAGGTTCGGTTCCGACAGCATCTGGAGCAGGTTCTTGGCTTCCAGGGCCTGTATGGTGGCGCCCAGGTTGATATCCTTGCGGAACAACAGAACATTGAGCGCCTGGGACAAGGTGAATGTACCGGTGTTGTCGACTTGCGTGGTGCCAAACTGGCCGGTGGAGATGCCGGTGTCCTGTCCCAAAGCGGCGGAGGCGATGTTGATGCCCAGTTGTTGCGATGCGGAACGGTCCACATCGGCGAACTTCACCTTGAGAAGAATCTGCGGCTCCGCCTGGGGTATTTTCACGCGGAGCAGGTTGATCGCCTTGCCCAGGGTGAGCACCATGGCCATGACGCGGTCGGCCGAATTGACGTCTTTGACCGTGCCGCGCACAAATGCCGTATCGTTGTCCCAGGTGATGTTGATGTCGTCGTCGGGAAAGTCGCGCGCAATCTGCTGGCGGACCGCATCGAGTCTGACCGGGCTGGGGCGCACGGTCAGTTCATACATCATCCGGTTGCCGTTCTGCTGCCAGACCATCAGGGTGGTGACGCCCGGAGCCTTTCCGGTGATCAACACTTCCTTCGGGTTGATGGCGACGGCTTCCACCAGGTCGCCATTGGCGTAATAAATACGTTGAATGTTGAGCGGGCTGTCGATGGTGATCGACTTACCCACCGTAACCATGAGGGTTCCGGTGAACCCGCCCGCGGGTGGAGTTGCGGGCTGATCCGCCGGCTTATCCTGCGCGGCAGTAGCGTCCGCGGGCTTCGCGGCAGCCTCAGCGGGACGAACGTCGTCGGCCGCACGAACCGGCAGCCGGGTCAGAAAGCTGCCGCACACCGCCAACCCTGCGAAAATAGCAATATCCCTCAGCCGTGCCACTTATTTGCCCCCTTGGTTGTTGCCGTCAAAATTGACGTGATCTTTCTTGGTGCCGGAGATGATTTCCATGACAAACGCAGGTTCCTTCCTGGGCAGCGGTGCCGGTTGCGAGACAGCGACCACCGGCGCCGCGACACGCGGCCTTGCGGGGGCTAAAGGCGCCACATCGCCGGGCTTCAACACCTTGGTCCCGTCGAACAGCTTCTGTAGCGCCGTCCCGGAGGTTTTGGC
>JARLGM010000108.1 GCA_031292755.1 Candidatus Sulfopaludibacter sp. | reverse complement strand
ATTGGGGGTGGGGGAATAGTTTCAGGCGGCCCTCCTGACCGGTTTGCGGACAGATTCGAGGCGTTTATGATGGGCGGCGAGGCGGTGGATTTGGGCGTTGGAATAAACAAAATTCGGGGGCAGGGCTTCGGGGGGAAAGTCGTATGTTTCTCCTAAGATAGCGGCCTCTTCGACGATTTGCTGGAGGGCGGCGCGACGGACCTGCTGGAGTTGGAGGATGAGGGCGACGTTCTTTTCGACACGGCGCTGGATGCGGCCTTCGTAGAGGGAGAGGAGGTTGAGGTCCTTTTTCTGCTCACCCCAGACGCGGCCGGTGGCGAGAGCGACATCGACCTGCTCATTGCCGGAGAGGGCGTCGTCGGGTTGGTTGAGGCCGCGGACGAGGACGGAGCTTTCGATAGCGGCAGCGCGCTTCATGCGCCACCGGTCGTCAGCGATCTGCTGGGCGAGATCGATTTCCAAGCCGCCTACGGGGGCAAGGTACTGATGGATGCTCTGGCAGTGATCTTTGTACGGTTGTTCATCGGACGGCGCGATGATGAGGACCTGGCCGGTCAGGCCATGGCGGTAGGCGTTGAAGGCGCGTTTGTCGCGCGGTTTGGTTTCGACTTCCGATTTTTCCGGAGACATAAAAGTAAGTTAGTTTCCTTAAGTTAGTTTCTGGCGAGCTTCGCTCACCTGGACAGGCCTGGAGGCCTATCCTACGAATACCATCGGCAGTTCGCGGGATTTGTGTAAGTTGATGACTGGATTGAGTAAGATTGGTGTCAATGGACCATTGTTCAGAAGGACCAAAGCAGGCTGGTGAACCCGGTGTGCGCGTGATAATTCTCGGGATAGCTGAACAACTGGAACTGCTCGTTGTAGCCGTAATACTGATAGCCCACATTCCAGCGAAGCTTAGGCGTGATGCGCACGCTCATCCGCGCCATCGGGGATTCGTACGTCAAAGGGAACGTCTGGAACGCATCCAATTGCGCCTGCACCGGATCGGTCACGCCCACAGGCACCTGAGTCGCGCGCCCGTCGCCCACATCCTTGGTTATCGCGTACCCGAAGAAAAGGTCGGCCCTCCTGAAGGCGCTGAACCGCACGCCCAGGTTTGCCGCGTGAATGTTGCTCACGTAGATCGACGAGTATGCCGTCTGCAATTGCGAAAAGCTGGTGCCCGCGAAGAATTGCAGGGCACCCACCGTGTCCAGGTGCAGATTGGTGTAGCTGGCGTCGAACGAAAACCAGCTCTTGGGCGCCCACGACGCGTTGGCGCTGGCCGTACGCGAGCGCGAACTGTACGAGAGCAGATTCAGCGGTGCGTTCTCGTTGTAGACCTGGTGATACTGCGCGCCCATTTGCAGCGTTTTCTTGCGGTATTGAACGCGGCCCCCCAGCGTATGGTAATTACGGTCGCTGATGGTGGCCAGCGGATGGTCGGCGTGCCCGATTTCGCCATCCACATTGATCGTCAGTTCCTTCAAAGGCCGGATGCGGATGCCCAGCCGTTCGGCGTTCAGATGGCTGTCCTGCGAATACAGGTTGCTCGATGCGCTGCCGGCAATCTGCGGAAAGGCGAACGCCTCCTCCAGCCGGATCTGCCGGTCGGAATACACGTATCCCGCCGAGAAGCCAAGCCAGTTCTTCCACCGGTAATTAACGTCGGTGGAATTGGCAATCGTCCGCACCCCCAGGAAATTGAAGTTCAAAGTGGTTGCCTGCCCCGTGCCGTTGTTGAACTCCGACAGGAACGAATCGCCGTCGATCCGCGTGTTGTGTACCGCCGTGTTGTTCACGATGGTCAGCTTATCGCTGGGGAACAGGCTGGCGCTGAAATCGCCCGCCATCACCGGCCGCTGGGCATTCCCGTTCACCAGCACCTGTTGGTTCGTGGCCGCGCCGAAGCGGCTCAACCCGACGGCCAGTTCGTTCATGGCGAAATCGCCGCTGCCCGAAACGTAAGTCATCCTCGCATTCATGCCCCAGAACTTATGATCGGCGTGCAGATTCCCCAGCCACCCCGGATTCGACCCGTGAAACGGCTCCGTGCGCTGGAACTGGTTCAGCGCGGTCGAATCGAACGCCGTATTAGCCGCTTCCACCCCGTTCAACGACGAGTTCGTATCGTCTTTGAAATATTCCCAGGTCCGCCGCAGCGTCAGCGTGAAGCCCGCATAGTGAGCCGTCATCCCCACGCGATATTCATTCCACTGCCGCCGCACATCCGTAAAATACGGAAACGCCGAGCCGCGGTCGTCGAACAGTTGAATCGACCCAAGCGCGGGACCGGTCTGCGTATTGCGGCTGTATCCCACATCGAAACTCACCGCCGATTGCGGAAAGATGGTCAGGTCGTGATCCTGTAGAATCCGGCTGGTATCCATTTGGTGCAGGCCGCCGGAAATCGTCAGCCCGGGATTGAAATAGTCGTCCAGCCGCCACGTCATGTCATACCGGTACCAGTTGTTCTTCTGCACCCGCAGCGTCACCGCCTGGTATGGATCGTTGCCCAGACCGAGCGTGTTCAGCACGATTTCGTCGAACAATGTCCCGTGACCGTCTTTCGAATTCACCGTCAGGCTGCTGCCCAGCAGGCGCAGCCCGTTCCCATAGTTCACGTCGCTGCGATACATCCCCACATCGCCGCCCACCTGGCTGAACCGGTAGCCCGTTTCGAACGAATTGGTCACGTTATAATTGCCGGTGTTTTCACCCCGTGGCGAGCCCACCTGGTCCGGGGTGGGAGCCACCACCTGCTGCGCCTCCAGCACGCCAAACGCCGCGAAAATCAGTAGGTTTCTCAGCATGGCGTCACCTCAGAAAGTAAAAACTGCTGTTGGATCCGTGGATGCGCACATGGCAGGTGGTGCACTTCTGAAATTTCGGATCCAACAGGTTATGCGTGGCCGTTTGCAGATCCACGCCCGCATTGCGTATGCCGAAACTACTGCCGTTGTGGCACTCCAGGCACAGCGTGGCCGTCACCGGGCGCCGCAGCAGCCGCGAATTCATCGAACCGTGCGGAGAATGACACGCCTCACAGCCTTCCACGGCCACCGAAGCATGCTCGTAAACGAACGGCCCGCGCTTGTCCACGTGGCACTTCAGGCAGGGCTCCTCATTCAGCAGTCCCGGATCCACCATACGCGGCCGGTCCGCCATGCGGTTCTCCGGCGCGAACGCTCCGTGCGGATTGTGGCAGTCGGAGCACTCCATAAAGCCTTCGTTCACCCGGTGACGCGAGGGCATTTCAAATTGCGCCCGGATATTTGCGTGGCAGCCGTAGCAAAGCTCGGTTTGTTTTTTCGCCAGCAGAAATTTGGGAGTGGCGGAATGGTGTACCGAATGGCAACTGGTACACGGCACATCGTTCTGGGTGTGCTCGCTCCGCCGGATATTGGCTTTATCGAAATTGCCGGCGTGGCACGTCAGGCAGGCGTCCATCACCGCTTTGGGCTGCATCAGCGAAAACGCCCGCGGGATGGTAGTCTTGCCGCCCCGCGCCTCCACGTGTGCCCCGCCCGGCCCGTGACACCCCTCGCACCCGGCCCGCTGGGGGGTCTCCTTGCCGGACGCGATGCTTTTGTAGTGCGGATTCTTATAGAAGTTGAACCACACGTCGGCATGGCACGTTTTGCACACGTTGCTGCCCACGTAGCCGGATTGCGGCGTCTGCGCCCAGGCGGCGCAACTTAGCAGCACCAACAGCAGGGCCGGAAGAAGGGATCCCCGAAGCATATTCGCATGATACTCAACAGCACCCTGTAACTGAAACATAAAACGGGAGATTTTACGAGCGTAGTGTTCCTTTAGCACATGCAGATACTTTTCCCTTGCGGCTCCCCGACCGGATGCGCCATATTGGGAATGGCGTCGGAATTCCGTGTAGAGCGCACCTGCAGGACCCAAGTCGTATGCTGTCCCGAATTTGCGCTCGTACTTCCGGCGCGCGGGACGTATCGATGGCGGACGACCTTCTGTTCTTTACCGAACTTTTGTCCATGCCGGTCCACGACGTCAGGGGCCGGCGCATCGGACGCGCGAAAGACGCGGCCCTGGTCCCGCTTGTCCATGCTTCCCGCATCGATCGCGTCCTGGTGGGCGGAGGCGATGCCTGGCTCACCATCCGCTACGATCAGATCCGTTCTATCGTGCTTGGCAAAGGCATCTTCCTCAGCGACGAACAGCTCATGCCCTACCACGACGACGAGTACATGCTCCGCATCGGCCGCGACCTGCTGGATCAGCAAATCATCGACGTCACCGGCCGGAAAGTCGTTCGTGTGAACGATCTCACCATGGCCATCCGCAACGATGGCGGGCACGACACCATCGTCGTCCTGGAAGTCGATATCGGGGTGCGCAGCGTGGTGCGCCGCCTCCTCCAGGGCGCCATGCCGCCGCGCTGGATCCGCCGCCTCCAGGAGCCCATCCCTCCGAACTCCATCCCGTGGGAACTGTGCAACGTCGTCGAGCCGGACCCGCTCCGCCGCCTGCGCCTCAACATCTCGTACACCAAGCTGGAAGCGATGCACCCAGCCGACCTGGCCGATATCGTCGAAGAACTCAGCCCGGCCGAACGCGAAGCCATCTTCGAAACCATCGATAGCGAAGTGGCCGCGGAAGCCCTCACCGAAGTCGACCCCCGCATGCAGGCCAGTATTCTCGAATCCCTGGAGCCGGAAATCGCCGCCGATATCGTCGAAGAGATGTCCCCCCACGAGGCCGCCGACGTCCTCAACGATATGGAAGAAAAATCCAGCGAAGAGATCCTCGACGAAATGGATTCGGCCCCCAAGACGGAAGTCCGCGAATTGCTAGAGTTCGAAGAAGACCGCGCCGGCGGTATGATGAATACCGAATTCGTATCCCTGCACCAGAACGCGTCCGTGATGGATGCGCTCGCCGCCCTGCGCGGCAACGAGGATCTGCTCGAAAACCTCAATACTCTGTTCCTGGTGGATGAGGACGAGCGGCTTACCGCTTCCATTCCCCTGGGCAGGCTGTTTCTAGCGGCCGGCGACGCCAAATTGAAGGACCTCGCCGCCGAAACCCTCATTCAGGTGAACGTGGACGAAAAACAGGATCGCGTCACCGAGTACTTCGACAAATACAATCTGCTCACTCTGCCCGTCGTGGACGAGGACGGCAAATTGACCGGCGTCATCACCGCCGACGAAATCATCTCCGTTCTGAGGCAGAAGTGAGGGATGGGGCGACTCCTTAGCCGTTTCCGCTATCAAATCGCGATGTTCCTGGCCGTGCTCGGCCCGGGGTTTATCACCGCCGTCGTGGATAACGATTCCGGCGGCATCTACACCTATTCGGCGGCCGGCGCCAAATATGGATATCTGCCGCTGTGGACGCTGCTACCCATTACTGTGGTCCTGATCATCACCCAGGAGATGTGTTCGCGCATGGGGGCGGTCACCGGAAAAGGCCTGAGCGACCTGATCCGCGAAGAGTTCGGCCTGCGTATGACGTTCCTGATGATGACCCTGCTGGTGCTGGCCAACTTCACCAACGTGGTCGCGGAATTCGCCGGTATCGCCAGTTCCCTGGAACTCTTCCATATCAGCAAATACATCTCGGTCCCGCTTTCCGCCATCGGCGTCTGGTTCCTGATCGTGAAAGGCAACTACCGCAGCGTCGAGAAGATTTTCCTCTTCGCCTGCGTGTTCTACGTGACGTACATCATTTCCGGCTTTCTGGTCCGGCCGGACTGGAAGCAGGCTGCCATCTACAGCGTCAAACCGGTGCTGATGCTCGACAGCGGCTACATCTACATGCTGATCGGCATGGTGGGCACCACGATCGCGCCCTGGATGCAGTTCTATCTGCAATCGGCGGTCGTCGAAAAGGGTGTGAGCGCCAAGGAATATGCGGCGTCACGCATCGAAGTTGTAGTCGGCTGCATCATGACCAACGTCATTGCATTCTTTATCGTGGTAGCCTGCGCCGGCGCCATCTATAGCGTGGCCCCAAGAGACATTCAGGACGCCAAGGAGGCGGCCCTCGGGCTCAAGCCGTTCGGCGAATACGCCTTCCTGTTGTTCAGTGCCGGGCTGTTCAATGCCTCCATCTTCGCGGCCTGCATCCTGCCCCTGTCCACCGCTTATTCAGTGTGCGAAGGGCTGGGTTTCGAAGCCGGCGTGAACCGGCGCATCCGCGAAGCGCCCATCTTTTATTTCCTATACACTCTGCTCATCGTGGCCGGCGCCGGCGTCATCCTGATCCCGGGCTTCCCGCTGGTGAAGATGATTCTGCTTTCGCAGGTCCTGAACGGCGTGCTGCTGCCCTTCGTCCTGATCTTCATGGTGATCCTGATCAACAAAAGCGACCTGATGGGCGAGTGGGTGAATCCCAAATGGTTCAACTTTGCCACTTGGGTAACGGTGGTGGTCATGATCGGGCTGACCCTTGTCCTGGTCGGCAACTCGTTCCGCGGCATGCCCTGACCGGAACAGGGTATTCTCAGAGAGGGAGCCGACGAAATGGAAGTACAGGTCACTGGGGAGTTGGAAGCGAAACTGACGCACTCGGCAGCCCGGCAGGGCCGGGATCCTAGCGACTTGGTGCAGGATGTTCTCGCGCGGTATTTTGAGGAGGAAACACGCCTGGTCGAGGCTATGAAGCGTGGCGAAGACGCTTTGCAACGTGGTGATTACCTCACCCATGAGCAAGTCGGCCAGCGTCTCAAGCGCTTTCTACAGTCCTGATGGAGATCCGCTGGTCGCTTCCCGCCGCGGAAGATCTGGAGCGCATTTGCGAACGCATAGAGCGCGACAATCCGGATGCGGCTCGCCGTGTCGCGCGGACCATCTATGACGCTTGCGCAGAGCCGGAAAATTCAGCAGCCGAATGTCTGGATGGCGGGAACTGCTGTTTCCTCCCCTCCCCTTACGTCGTGGTTTATAAGGTGAGCGAACAAGCGGTTGAGATCTCACGCATCTTTCACAGTACGCAAGACTGGCCGTAATTCGGCGCTTACAGGAAATTGCCATGATCTCGCCGCGCCGCCGACCACTGGTCCCCACATGCCTGGCAGGAAGGGCAGGTTAAACTGGTCAGGTGACAACCGAACGCACGCTAGACGTGATCAATCCCGCTACCGGCGAGTTGCTGACCTGCGTTCCGGACGCTGACGAAGCGGAAGTAGGGCGCGCCGTCGCCGCCGCGCGAGACTGTTTTCAGCAGAAAACCTGGCGCGGTCTGGATCCGTCCAGACGCGAGCGCATCCTCTGGAGCATCGCCGAGGGAATCGAGCAGGATCGCGACGAACTGGCTGCCCTGATCTCCGAAGAAAACGGCAAGAGCCCGCGCGAAGCCATGGCCGCCGACGTCAAGCCCGCCGCCGATTGCTTCCGCTACTACGCCGGCTGGGTCCGCAAGATCTACGGCGAAACCATCCCGGTGGATGGCCCGTACCTGAACTACACCTTGCGTGAGCCGGTGGGCGTGGTCGGCGCCATCGTGCCGTGGAATTTTCCGTTGCAGATCGCCGCCTGGAAAGTCGCGCCCGCGCTTGCCTGCGGCTGTTCCGTAGTTCTCAAGCCGTCGGAACTTACGCCGCTCAGCGCCCTGAAACTGGCCGACATCTGCGCGGAAGCGGAACTGCCGGACGGCGCTCTGAACGTCGTGACCGGCTACGGGGAGACCACGGGCGAAGCCTTGGCATTGCATGAGGACGTGGACAAAATCAGCTTCACCGGCAGTATCGCCACCGCGCGCAAGCTGCTGCACGCTTCTTCGGTATCGAATTTGAAGCGCCTCAGCCTGGAACTGGGGGGCAAGTCCGCCAACATCGTCTTCCCCGACGCCGATTTCGACGCCGCCATGAAGGGTGCTTTTTGGGGCATCTTCGGCGGGAAAGGCGAGATGTGCAGCGGTGGATCCCGCCTCCTGCTGCATGAAGAGATTTACGATCGCTTCGTGGAAGAACTGGCGGTGCGCGCGCGGAAAGTGCAGATCGGCTCACAAATTTCCGGCCGCCAGATGGATCGCATCCTGGACTACATCGAGTCCGGCAAGGAAGAAGGCGCCCGCCTGGTCTGCGGCGGAGAGCGCGATAAGGAAGGCGAGAAGGCCAAGGGCTTCTTCGTCAAGCCCACCATCTTCGCGGACGTCGCCCCGGAAATGCGCATCGCCCGCGAAGAGATTTTCGGCCCGGTGGTCTGCGCCATCAAATTCAAGGAAGCCGAAGAGGCGCTCCGCATCGCCAATAACACCACCTACGGGCTCGCCGCCGGAGTCTGGACTCGCGATCTCCGCCTGGCCCACCACATGGCCGCCGGCCTGGAAGCCGGCTCGGTCTGGGTCAACACCTACAACGCGTTCGATTCCGGCTCCCCCTTCGGAGGCTACAAGCAGAGCGGCTTCGGCCGCGATCTGGGCTCCTACGCGCTGGAGCAATATACCAACGTGAAATCCGTCTGGATCTCTTTGTAGCGTAGGCCTCCGGCGTGATTCTCTTCCACGGATCGGGCGGCCTAGACGTCGGAAGCCCTGTCTTTTCGTTCGAATCCGCTATCGACACTTGAACGGCATAACCCGTCAACTTGGATGGTAAACGTTGCGCCTAGGTGCTAGCGCGGAGTCTTGACGTACCACGCTGCCCAGGCTGAACACCTTTTTCGAAACAGCGCAATGAACACGGGATTCGTCCACATCAGCGTGCGCCAAGCCGGTGTCATATCGAAACGACGGGCCGAGGGGACAACCTTTACATCACGGAGAAAACTCAAATGGCCGCCTGCCTTTGCAGATAACTTCTGCAGACGCCAGTAGAAATCCACATCCTCTCCCATGAAATACGACTCGTCATAGCCTGTCAGGAGGTCAAAGGCCGACCGTCGACAGAACTGAGCTGCGCCTTGGGCCATGTCTAACCGGGCTCCGAGCCAACGCCACGCTTTCAAGTACGCTCGTAACAGTTTGGATGTAGGCGTATGGACGATGTTCGCGCTCCCGCCAAAGCAAGCAGGGTCGCCCATGGCCTCCGCGACTCTCTCAAGAAAGTAAGATGGGACTATCGTGTCGGCGTCAACGAATGCCAGAACATCGCCACGGGCGGCGCTTGCTCCGGCGTTTCGAACCCTTGAAATATTGTGAACGGCCTTGTGCACGACCCTTGCGCCGAATGACCGCGCGACCTCCCCGGTGCGATCAGCGCTCTCATTATCGACCACGATCAACTCAGCGCTGCACCGACAGGCGGAGATTGCGTCGCGAACGCAGGATAGCGTTGTCGGAAGGTACGCCTCCTCGTTGAAGGCCGGGATTACGACACTGATCAACATGTCGGGCATTGCCTTTAGTGTCACACGACGTTCCGCAGTCGCGCCGCTCTCTCGCCCGCGAGTATTGGGTAGCGTTAACCGATGCCGCCCTGTATGGGAATCAACTTGACGAATCACGCCCCGTACCGTTCATTGGGGCAGCCGCTCGATTCCACTTCATAATCTGAAGGGCACCAGCAGCCGGGGGCCGTCCGTGTGTGAACCCGGCCGCGACCAGCTCTGCAAAATGGTATAACAGCCATATCAGATGCGATTCAGCTTCGACCCCAGAAAGAGCAAGCGCCTCAGAGCAAATCCTCGGCGCGGCATCGGGTTCGAGGAGGCGCAGGAGTTGTTCTCTCGGCCATATTGGCTGGACCAGCGATCGGATGTTCCAGAGCAGTATGTGGCCGTCGGCTGGGTGGGAAACCGGCTTTATTCCGTCATTTTTGAAATACGGGAAGACGAAGAGGGCGAAATTCTGCACCTCGTCACGCTGTGGAGGTCAACGAAGGAGGAGATCAGATCATATGAAGAAGACTCGTAAACCCGCCGGACCGGTTTCTGCCGACGCGATTGCCCGGCTGGCCGATCAAGGTAAAGACATCTCGCACTTTTTCAAAGGCGAAGGCCGGATGGTGCAGCCGATACATCGGGTCAACGTGGACGTCACGGCCAGCATGTTGGAAGAACTGGACAAGGCTGCTCAGAACCTCAACGTGAGCCGCCAAGCCGTCATCAAAACGTTGGTCCGGCAGGCCCTCGATCAACACTATCTGGCCCAGCGTTCGCGCCGGCCGTGACCAGAGGCCGCCCGGAATGCCTGGCTTCCGGTGACCGAGCCCTGGGCCGAGCCGGGGAATCAGACGCCACTGGGCCTATCGCCACACCGCAGCACGCTTCCCACTGAAAACTGAAGACCGGCACTCCCCCCGCTGCACGAGGAGATTTACGATCGCTTCGTGGAAGAGCTGGCCGTGCGCGCGCGTAAAGTGCAGACCGGTTCGCAGATTTCCGGCCGCCAGATGGATCGCATCCTGGACTACATCGAGTCCGGCAAGGAAGAAGGCGCCCGCCTGGTCTGCGGCGGAGAGCGCGATAAGGAAGGCGAGAAGGCCAAGGGCTTCTTCGTCATGCCCACCATCTTCGCGGATGTCGCGCCCGAAATGCGCATCGCCGGCGAAGACCACCTATGGGCTCGCCGCCGGAGTCTGGACTCGCGATCTCCGCCTCGCCCACCACATGGCCGCCGGCCTGGAAGCCGGCTCGGTCTGGGTCAACACCTACAACGCGTTCGATTCCGGCTCCCCCTTCGGAGGCTACAAGCAGAGCGGCTTCGGCCGCGATCTGGGCTCCTACGCGCTGGAGCAATATACCAACGTGAAATCCGTCTGGATCTCTTTGTAGGGCGGACATCCGGATCAGAAATGATGTCACTAGAGCGGTGAAAAGATCAAAAAAAGTATTTCACTGACGATAAGTACTCCATATGATGGTTCGGTTTGCTGCATTCGTCACGCTCGCCATAGCGTGCTCTGGCTTGGCTGCACAGTCCTCGGATGGTACTCAGTTGAAGCAGGTCATCCTTTTCGGCCGTCACGCCGTGCGGACGCCTAATACGACCGGTCCGGTGCTGAATAACTTCTCGGTTCTCCCATACCCGGGCTTCGCGGTATCGGGGTTGTCCGTGATCACGCCGAACGGCACGGCGAATGAGACACTTCTGGGCGGATACTTCCGGCTCTGGTTAACGCAAGAGAAGCTGTTGACCGGTAACGACGGGGCCGATAGCGCCTTTGTCTACCTCCGGGCGGATGGCGCCCCGCTGTTGATCGCCACAGCGCAAGCCTTCGATGCGGGCTTGCTTCCGGCGGCCCAGGCGCCCGTGAATTCCACTAGCTCAGCCGATCCATTGTTCAACCCGGTCGATGCAGGGGTCGCGCAGTTGGACGAGAAGATGGCGGCGGCGGCGGTCAATGGACGGCTGGGCGGAAATCCGCAAGCGCTGGCGACCGCCTATGCCGCCGAACTCGCGCTCTTGCGCTCGGTTCTGCTGAATTATCCAGCCGGTACGGCGCCGCCACCGGCCGCGCCGGCCGGTAAGATGGACGTAACCGCCGCTCCTATCTCCGTGACTGCGGGAACATCCAGTGCTCTGCCGGTCAATCTCGGTGGCCTGCTGGCCATCGATACTGCTATCGATCCGTTTGTCATGGAATATGCCGATGGCATGGCGCTCTCCGACGTTGCCTGGGGAGCGTTGAGCTCTGGCGGCATCAGCCAGGTCTATCGGCTATACGACCGAACGCTCGACCTGGAATACCGTACGCCTTACCTGGCTCGCGTGCTGAGCTCGAACCTGGCTTCGCACATCGCTCGCACGCTGGTGCAGTCAGCCACCGGTGATCGAATGAGCGGCGCGCTGGGAACCCCGTCGGACAAGGTGGTCGGGCTGATCGCTTCGAACTTCAATATCGCCGGACTTGCCGGTCTGCTGAATCTTGACTGGCTCGTGCCGGGATACCAGGCCGACGTTGCGGCTCCCGGCGGAGCGTTGGTGTTCGAACTCCGCCAGTCGTTGACAAACGGTGAATTCCTGGTTCGCGCCGTCTACATTACCCAGACGATGGACCAGCTTCGCAACCGGACGCCCCTGACGCTGGCGGCGCCCCCCGCGATCGCTCCGGTGTTCCTGCCGGGTTGCAGCGTTCATAATGCGACCTTCGACTGCCCGCTCAACCGTTTCGTGAAGTGGATAGAACGCACAGTGGACCCGAAGTCGATTGACTTAGACAATTAGAATCTATTGCGTCCGGTGAAGCGGCAGGTGCTGCAATTCCGGAACACCTACAGCGGGATCGCCTTCGATCCGTCGGGTGCGGTATTTTACGTCTCCGGGGGGCCGAGCGACAACTTCCACGTTGTGACGCGGACCGCATCCGGAAGCTGTGCGATCAGCCGGGCATGACGCTCTCGCTGGGTCATTCAGCGGGCATGGGTCTGGGGGTCCAACCCTGAGCCGCGGGCCTCGCCGACATTCACGTCGGATTTATGACTGTCGCACTGGCCCCGGCGCTGCAGACCCTGACCCTCGGACAGAGGTTGTCCGGATCAGGCCACACGAAACGAAAGATCACTTTCGAGGCGGCGCTCGATTGCATGGACCGCACATCCCACTCCAGGACGGGTGCTAAGGTATCATTATCCACACAGTGGGATCACCCAGCGCCATGACCAATCAATCCGCAACGACCCCGGCCTCCCAGGAAGCCTCACGCTATCTTCCCCTGCTGCTGATTCTTTTCGCAGCCAGTGGATGCTCCTCTCTGATTTACGAAATCGTCTGGTACCAGCTTCTGCAATTGGCCATCGGTTCCACCGCCGTGTCGATGGGATTCCTGCTCGCCACCTTCATGGGCGGACTGTGCCTGGGCAGCCTGGGTCTGCCGCGCCTGCGCGCCGCCGCCAAACAGCATCCCCTGCGCATCTACGCCGCGCTGGAATTGGGTATCGGCATTCTCGGTGTGCTGGTGCTGTGGGGCCTTCCGCTCATCGACCGGGTGTACATTGCGGGCGCCGAACACGGCCTGCCGGGTATGTTGCTCCGCGGTTTCATCTCCGCTGTCTGCCTGCTGCCGCCCACGATTCTGATGGGCGCATCGCTGCCGGCCATCGCCGGCTGGATTAAGTCCACGCCGCGCGGCGTCTCGTGGTGGGGCCTGCTGTACGGCATCAATACCGTGGGCGCGGTCTTCGGCTGCCTGCTGGCCGGCTTCTACCTGTTGCGCCTGTACGATATGGCGGTGGCCACCTACTGGGCCGTGGCCATCAACCTGGCGGTGGCCCTGCTCAGTTTCTGGCTCTCCCGCCGCACACCCGCCGAATTCACACCGGGCGAGATTCCGGGCGACCCGGTCGAAAAATCGTCCGACGACGCCGGCGCCAACTGGCCCGTGTACGTGACTACGGCCATCTCGGGCGGATGCGCGCTCGGCGCCGAAGTGGTCTGGACTCGCCTGCTGGGAATGCTGCTGGGCTCCACGGTCTATGTGTTCTCGATCATCCTGGCGGTTTTCCTGATCGGTCTCGCGCTCGGCAGCACGGCCGGGTCGTGGATCTCGCGCACCGTCCGGCCCCGCCTCGCTCTGGGCTGGTGCCAGGTGCTGCTCGCCGGCGCCATTGCGTGGAGCGCCTTCATGATCGCCGATTCGCTCCCCTACTGGCCCATCAATCCGCTGCTCTCGGTGAATCAGTGGTACACTTTCCAGCTCGATATGGCGCGCGTTCTGTGGGCCATTTTGCCGCCTACCCTGCTCTGGGGCGCCAGCTTTCCTCTGGCTCTGGCGGCCATTGCGAGCCCCGGCAAGGATTCCGGAGAGGTGGTCGGCAGTGTCTACGCCGCCAACACCTTCGGCGCGATCCTGGGCGCCCTGGGCGTCAGTCTGGTGCTGGTGCCGTGGATCGGCACGCAGAATTCGCAGCGCCTGCTGCTGCTGCTGTCCGCCGCCAGCGCGTTGTTTGTCCTGGTGCCGTATATCTCCGAAAAGAAGGCCATGCTCTCGGCGCTGCTGCTGGGCGCTTCCATGGTCGGCGCCATCATGCTGGCGCAGAACCTGGACCCCATCCCCGGCAAACTGATTGCCTACGGCCGGCGCATCGCCATTTCCTCCTCCAGTTCCAAGATCCTGTACACCGCGGAGGGCCGCAATTCCTCGGTGGCCATCACCCAATGGAACGATGGCGCCTTCGAAGTGGACGTGAACGGCCACGTGGAAGCCACCACCGAGCCGTACGACATGAAACTGCAGCGCATGGTAGGCCATCTGCCCGGCATCCTGCATCCCAATCCGAAATCCGTGCTCGGCATCGGGTTTGGCGCGGGTGTCTCGGCCGGCACCTTCACGCGCTACCCTGGAATCGAAAAGATCACCGTCTGCGAAATTGAGCCCATCATCCCGCCCACCTCCACGCGCTACTTCGCCAAGCAGGATTACGACGTACTGCACAATCCCAAGACACACATCGTGTTCGACGACGCGCGCCATTACCTGCTCACCACCAGCGAGAAGTTCGACATCATCGCCTCCGACCCACTGGACGTTTTCGTAAAAGGCACGGCCGCCATCTACTCGGAGGAGTATTTCGAATCCGTCAAGCGCCATCTCAATCCCGGCGGCATGTTCACACTGTATGTGCCCCTGTATGAGAGCGACGAACGGACCGTGAGGAGCGAACTGGCAACGTTCTTTGAAGCCTTCCCCTACGGCACCGTGTGGGCCAACACCATCGACGGGCGCGGCTACGACATGGTCTTCATGGGACAACTCGAGCCGCTGCAAATCAACATCGATGACGTACTGAACCGCCTGCGCCGTCCGGACTATGCCCCGGTGGTCGAATCCCTGCGCGACATCAACGTCGGCTCGGCCATCGACCTGTTCTCCACGTATGCCGGCCAGAAGTCCGACCTGGGAGAGTGGACCAAAGGCGCCGAGATCAATCGCGATATCGATCTCCGCCTGCAATACCTGGGCGGCTGGGGCATCAACTCCAGCCTGGAAGATTATATCTATCGCCAGATGATGCGCTACCGCAAGCCCGCTCCGAACCTGTTCACAGGCTCGCCGGAAGCCGTGCAACTCATGCAATCCGCGGTGGCATCGGCGGGACGGTAGCGGCTAGAAGCTGATTTTGACTCCCAGTTGCATACTACGCGCGCCGCCGGCGCCGGTGATGTAGCCGTAGTTCTGATCCTGGACACCGGTGTCCGGATTGCTGAAGTGCGGATTGTTGAGCACGCTGAACGATTCGCCGCGGATCTCGCACCGGATCCTCTCGTTGACGGCGATGATCTTGAAGATCGAGGCGTCCAGATTGTAGAATCCCGGTCCCGAAGCCACGTTGCGTCCGGACGTGCCCAAGCGTACCCCGGTGGGTTGAGTGAAACTCGATTGCAGGAAGTAGGGACTGCCGCCCTGCGACGGTACGTTGATTCCACCGAGGACCTGGTATGGCCCCACCTGGTCGGCGGTCTGCGGCGTTCCCGGCGTGTTCAGCACACCGCCGTTCGCCCCGAACGTGAGGGGTGTTCCGGTCACCGCCATCACAATGGCGTTCATCTGCCAGCCGCCCAGCACTCGCGCCGCGATGCCGCGATTGAGGATCTTATGGCCCACACCGATCGGCAAATCGTAGACGTAGCTCTGGGCGAAGGTCTGGGTCCGGTCGAAATCGGTTCTGGCATAACTACGGCGCTGATCGTAGTATGTCCACAGCCCCCCATCGTCGCCGGTCTGATAACCCATCCCTTTGCCGTACGTGTATGACGTAGTGATTGCCAGACCCTTGGATAACCGCCGGTTCAACTTCACCTGCAAGGAGCTGTAGTGCGTGGACATGCCTACCCAAAAAATATTGGTGTCGGCGGTCCTTCCGTATTTCAGGTCGAGCGGCTTGGACGCGGTGCCGCCTCCCAACACCGTAGTAGGCTCGTTGAGGTTGTAATTGACCACCGAATCGACGCCGTGATTGCCCACATATGCCACGTCCAGCGTGAAGTTTTGCGGCAGCGCGCGCTCGACCGATACGTTCCACGACTGCACGTTGGGGTTCTTGAAATTTTGGGGGACCACAAAATCGGCCTGGCTCGGGTCCGGATTCGTGATGATTCCGTTCGCAGGGATAGGGGCAAATGTCGGAGCCGGGAAGCCCCTTTGGAACGTAGAGGGAGTCCCCGCGGTGTCCAGCACCGCCGGCGCGTAAGAATTCGGAGCATTGTACTGGTTGTTCTGTTTCACTGGATAGTTGAATGCGTAGGTGTTGTCCGGGAACGGCGTATAGCTGACCCCGAAACCCGCCCGCACAACCGTCTTGTCGGTTACGCGGTATGCCACGCCCAGCCGCGGCGCGAAGTTCTTGTAGCGCGTTTCGACTCCCAGGTTGCTGGGAACGCCGCCGATGCCGGCGAGCTGCAACGAATTCGTCGTGGGATCGTAATTGGAAAATCCGCCCGCGAAGCGCGGCGTAAAGGGCGAATACAGTTCCCAGCGCAGTCCCAGGTCCACCGTCAGCTTCTGGGTGGCCTGCCACTTATCCTGCGCAAACAGGAAAAGCTCGTTGCCGCGGATGGCGGGGAAGTAGCCCGCGGCCAGGTCGCGGCCAGCGAACGAAGGCACGTCCAGAAGGAAACTGGCCAGGTCATTGGCCGGACCGGTTTTGGGCACCGCTCCGCCCGCTCCCGGATTGAGCGAGGTCTGGTTCACCCCAAAGTTCCATTGGCCGCGCGGGTTGACCGTCTGCGTCTGTAAGAGATCGTCGCGAATGCGCCGGTAATCCATGCCGAATTTGATGGTGTGGTTACCCTTCGTCTTGGTCCACGTGTTGGCAATGTCGCCATTCACCTCCGCGCGCCGCCACGGCAGGCTCGGCGAGTATCCCACCATGGGACTGCTGAAGCCGCCGATGTTCATAAACGGCATGCCGCTGGTCCACTGGTCGATATTGACTCCTGGGATACCCAACTGCGTGGCCGCGGCAGTCCCGTAGTCGGTAGGCAGCGCATCATTATGATAATGCGCCACGCCGATCCGGAACTCGGCGATCAGCGTCGGACTGAAGATCCGGTCGTAGTTGATGCCGGTGCTGTACGTTTTTTGAATTCCGTTGCCTTCGAACGCGCCCTGTGCCCAGCCTCCGGCAGCGCCGAAGACCGGCGCCTGCGTGATGGTGGGTCGCGAATAGCTGAAGCGTCCGCTCAGACGTCCCTTGTCCGACAGATTGGCATCGAGCTTTACGTCGAATGAGTCGGTGTCGTCGGTCTTGGGAAGCAACGCAAAGTAGTTGCTGCTGGGCGCCGAGTTGCTGAACTGCTGATTCGGCTGCGGCACCAGCGCCAGAATCTTGGCCGCAACCGGATTGATGCGATTGGCCGGGATGATGTTGCCGGGGAACAACTGCCGGCCCGTCCCGTCCGGGTTTCCCGTGGCCGGATCGTAGATCTGGTTGCTCTGCGCGCTGAAATCGCCGTTGCGCCAAGGCGTGGGCGGGATCGTTCCCGTGTTGGTATTGGCCTCGTGATCGTAAACCTTCAGATAGTCGCCGAAGATGAAAATCTTGTTCTTCTCGATGGGACCTCCCAGGTTGCCGCCCACATAGTTGTAGGCCAGGTGCCCTACCGATTTATCGAAGAAGTTACGCGCATTCAGGTTGCTGTTCCGCAGGAATTCGTATGCCGCGCCGTGCAGTTCGTTCGTTCCTGACTTCAGTACGACGTTCGTATTGGCGCCGCTGGCCCGTCCCAACTCCGCCTCGAAATTGCTGGTGGCCACGTCCACCGTCTGGATGGCTTCCACCGGGGGAACGTAAATCTGTAACAGCCCGGTCCGTTCGTTGTCGTCGATGCCCTCGATCTGGTAGCTGTTGCCCTGGCGCATCTGGCCGTCCACTTCCGTCTGCAGCGAGTTGGCCGCGTTGAAGAACGCCGAGTGCTGATAGGTGGCCGGCGTAGTGCCGGGAACCAGGTTCAACAGGGTCTGAAAATTGCGGTTCGTCCCCAGCGGCAGGTTCGCCGTCTGGACGGTTTCGATCTGCACGCTGGTATCGGCGCGATCGGTTTGCAGCGCCGGGGGCGCCGCCGTTACTTCCACCGTCTCGGTGACTTCGCCCGGCACCAACTGGACATCGACGCGCGTCGTCGTATCCAACAGCGCATCCACCGCGGTGCGCGTTTCTTTCTTGAACCCTGCCGCCTCTACCGTTACTGAATACCGGCCGGGCGCCAGGTTGCCGAATGTATAGTTGCCGCTATCGTTGGTGGCGCCGGTCCGGCTGGTGGAAGTGCTGACTTCCGTCACGGTCACCTTCGCTTTCGGCACCACCGCTCCACTGGTATCGGTCACCGTCCCCAGAAGCGTGGCGCTCACAGCCTGGGAAAAAGCCGTACCCGCGCACAGACACCCCAGCAGGCTTAGAACCAACGTAGTCCTTACGTGCCTCATCGTTTGAACCTCTCACCCAAAAAAGAGTATGTGAACGCGCGAACCCTTATGGCGGACACGCGCAGAACCCCTAAAATATTTCTTTCAGACTATACCCCGTCCGCAACCCTCTGGAAATACCCCATCTACAGGAGATTGGTCACATTTTGGAAGGAACTTCCCATTTCTCCTTCCCGAATTGGCATCATATGCCTAACTGTTGAAGGTGGCGCCGGATTCCTTGGAGATTTTTCAAGACGGAAGGCTCGCGGACTGCCCCCCGGCTCCCTGCCACAGCACCACCGCGAGCGCCACGCACAGCGCCGGAATCACGTACATTGCATGGTGCAGCCCCACCGCGCGGGCCGCTTCCGGCGCCAGTCCCGCCGCCGATGCTGACCGGGCGAAATGATCGCTCAAGCGCCCCGTCAGCACCGGACCGAACGACGCGCCGCACAAGTAGCTCACCATCAGGTAGGCCGCCATGGCGGTGCCTCGCAGCGCCGGCGCCACTACATCGTGCAGCGCCGCGTACACCAGGCCGTAATAAGTCTGCAGTAAGCCATACCCCAGCATGGCCAGTGCCGTGACCGCCGGCGCGCTCCCTACCGGCAGGCGCAGCGCCGCGAAGATCGGAGGCGCTGCCAGCAACGCGGCCACCGCGGCCAGCCGCATTCGCCCCATCCGCCGGTTGTCGCCGAACAATCCCGCCCCGACGGCCCCCGCGATTCCCGCCGCACCAGATCCGATGCCCGTCCACAGCCCCGCTTGTCCGA
Organism: Candidatus Sulfopaludibacter sp.; assembly: GCA_031292755.1. Lineage (GTDB taxonomy): Bacteria > Acidobacteriota > Terriglobia > Bryobacterales > Bryobacteraceae > Sulfopaludibacter. The sequence goes on along the minus strand of JARLGM010000108.1, from coordinate 6,593 downwards.
CAGTCAACCCGTGTACGCGTGTCAGGAACGCCGGCAGGAAGTAGGAGAAGCTGTAGAGCGCCGAATTCACGATCGCGCCCGAAGCGGCGATCCACCAGAACGCGCGCAGCCGCAGAAAGGAGTACGATGGCGCCGGCTGCGTGGGCGACGCGGCGCGCGCCGGCTCCGGCAGCCAGAGCACCGCCGGCACCAGCGCCATTGCCGGCACCGCTGCCAGAGTCATGGCGGCGCGCCATCCGTATGCCTGCGCCACCGGACCGCTGATCGCCAGGCTCAGCATGATCCCCACCGGCACCGCCATCATGAACCCGGCCATGGCGCGCGCGCGGCGCACGGCGGGAACCACATCGGCGATCCAACTGGTGGCTGCCGGTGCGCACACCGCCTCGCCGATTCCGACACCGAGCCGGGTGGCCAGCAGCGCGCCGTAGCTCATCGCCGCGGCTCCTAACGCCGTCAGAACGGCCCATACGGCGATGCCGACCGCCAGCAAGCGCCTCCGGCTGCCCGTGTCCGCGGCCCGTCCTAACGGCAGCCCCGCCACGGCGTACAGCACCGTGAACAGCGCCGGCAGCAAGCCCAATTGCGTGTCGCTGAGATGAAAATCGCGCCGTAGTGGTTCCACTACGGCGCTTAAAACCTGGCGATCGTAAATATTGAGGACGTTGACAAGGAAAAGAACAGCTAGTGATACCAAAGGCTCACATTTTGACTTCACTATCTTTCAAATCCTTCACACTCGGACTTTTGGGAGCCTTGGGAGGCGCCGGAGCCGCGCTATCCTCGCCCGGCTCCGTCCCTTCCTTGCGTACTTGAATGGACCCGCGGTGGGCCGTCAGATGCACGGCGGAGCCTTGTCCTACACTGCCTTTCAAGGTGCCCGTGTGGCCGTCCATCTCTTTCACGATCGGCTGGCCGTAGTCGTTAATCGCCTCGCCGCGGTCGGCGGTAGCTTCTAAATGAAACTGCGCTTTGTCCGGCAGGATCAATACGACGTTGCCGAATCCGCTGCGGGCTTCAATCGAGGGGACGGGCGACCCGGGCTGTAGTTCTACATCGCCATGCTCCGTCTCCAGTTCCAGCGATTGCGTGAACTTCTGCATCTTGATGTCGCGCGCATTAGTCACCAGCTTCACCGGACCCACCAGACCCGAACCGGAGAATTCCCCGCGATCCATGCTGATCTGTCCGGGAACCGCCTGCACGTTGACCTGCGTATTGCGGGCGCCCTCGAACTGCAGAGGTTTCGCCAAGTTCTTGAATTCGAGCGTACCGTCATAAGCGCCGGTGATGGTCACCTGCCCCGAAATGTTTTCCAGCTCCACGTCCGTGCCGCGGCCGTTCAGATCCACCTTGCCCTTGATGTCCACGGCGCGAATCACGCTGCTGCGGCCCACATCCATCCGGGCATCGCCGCCGATTTTCGAAATGCGAACGTCGCCGTGGCTGGAAGCCAGGTCCACGCCTCCGCCGATGTCCTCGATTTCGAAATCGCCGTTATTGCCCCCGTGCGCTTCCACCGCCATGCTGCGCGGCACCACCACCTCCAGGTCGTCGGACACCCGCTGATTGTCCGGCGCGCGATCCTGATTACTGCGCACCAGCAGTTGATCGCCCTGCGGAACAATTTCCACCGGAGTCGTGCCGTTGGTGCGGTCCGCGTCGCCCCGGTTGTAGGCGCGAACGTATTTGTGGCCGTTCACTGTGACCTCTTGCACGTCACCGCCGGTCACCTTGATATTGCCGCGCGGATTTTCAAAAACAATGCGCTTCATCCCGGCTGCGGGGGCACTCACCGAAACCGCATAATCGTACTGCTCGCCAAACCATTGCAGGCCGCCGGTGTTGAACCGGATGCCATACTGGTGGGCTTGAAATACGGCCATCCCGGCGAAGCACAGCAGCACCACCAGCACAATTTCGCCACCCGTGAAACTGCCGCGCCATCCCTCATCGTGCGAGAACACTACTTCCACCAGGCGCAGCAGGCCCCAGCCAATCAGGATGAACGGCCAGTACTGCGACGCCAGTTCAAACAGCGGTGCCTCCGGATGCAGGTTGTGCCATAGAAACAGGCCGCCGACGATCAACAGCATGAGCGGCCCGGTCAGGGAACGGCGTCTCATTGGGAACCTCCCGGGGGAGTCGGATTCTTGGCAGCGCCCGGCGGCTGCGAATAACTGCTCTGCGAGTACGAGCCGTGGGGGTAACCGGCCGCCGGCGGAAAGCCCTGCGGCGGCGGCGGTGGCGGAGGAATGCGCTCGGTGCTGCGGCCCAGCAGGCTCATCAGTCCGAACACGATCAGGATCACCGGCCACGTCTGGTCAAACCGGTACTCCGTAAAATTATTGAAGGCGAACAACACCCCCACGGTGATCAGCGTGACGGGACCGCGCACGGCGCGGATCATCGAGCGCTCATCACCTCTCATGGCGGATCTCCTCGCTGGCATTGCCGCCCGTGAACCGGCCCCACAGCAGGTAAGCGCCCGCCGCGATCAACAGCACCGGCCAGTAGCGCGCCACGCGCTCGAAATCCAGCAGGTCCAGGGTGTGTAGCAGCAGCAGCACGCCCAACAGGATGAGAGCAATTCCCGCTACCGGAACCTGCTCTTTGTTGCCGCGCAGGTCCACGATGCTGGAGTATTCATCCACGAATTCCCCCGCGCGGCGCTTGCGAGCCGTATGGTACGCCTCGAAAATCATGTAGGCCCACCAGGCCATCACCAGCATCACGAAGACCGGCTCCAGCCCGTGTGCGGCATTGGAGTTCGCGATGCTCATCAGCATGCCCCAGATAATGGCGTGTACCAGACCCTTGGCGTATTGGCCGTTGTAGATGGCGCCGACGCCGGGGATCATGCCCAGGAAAAGGGCCAAAGGCGGCGAAACGTCCGAATGCACGTAGCTCGGCGGTACCGGAGGCATGCCCGGTTGCGGACCCGCGAACGGCGGGTTGGGCATGGCATTGGCAGGGGCCGGCGCCGGCACGTGCTCCGCGCAGTAAACGGTCCCGAAGGTGTCTCGACGGCATTCGTCGCACACCGGCTTGCCGCAGTTGCGGCAATATGCCGTAGCCGGCGTTTCAGGATGATTCTGACAATTCATATGTTCCTCTTAACGTGCAACCCCCCGGGTCTATTTCTCTGGCGGAACCGCCTGGTCAGGTGCCGTTCTGACCGGCAGTTTCCTGTCGTCCGTCTTATGTTCAGAATCCTTCTGAACCGTCGCGGGCTGATCTTCACTCTGTTGCTGCCATTCGTGCAACATGCTTTGTATCTGATAAACAAACTTCAAATTGTTATAGAACTTTACGGTGCGGCCCCAGGTATAGGTGACCCGCTGATCCAGCGACCGCCAAATAGCGGCAGGCTGCAGATCGGAAGCCTGCAACCGGGGCATCTTTCCCTGCGCGATGATCGATAGCGACAACATCGTCAGCGCAATCCCCATTGCGAAACGCGGCTGCAGGATGGGACTCAGGACGGCTCGCACCCACTCCCGCACCTTAGATTGCGATTTCTCTCTGGTCCACGGCGCATCGAACAGGATCCGGTTGACCAGCTCCGGCGGAGGCTCCACATCGGCGGCCCGCTCCATGAACGCCACCGCGGCCGCGGAATCCCGCGCCAGTTCGGCGCACGACAGGCATTCGGCCAGGTGAGCTTCCACCTTGGCCCGGTCCGCCGTGTCCAGCGTGCCGTCCACGTAGTCGCAGATTAGAATTTCATATTCTGCGCAGGTCATACCGCCAGCTTCTGCTTCCGCAGCAGCCGGGCCAGTTCCGCCCGGCCGCGATTGATTCGCGACTTCACCGTGCCTTCGGGAATCTGTAGCACATCCGCGATTTCCCGATACTCCATTTCCTGCAAATCCCGCAGGATCACCGCCTCGCGCAGATCCGGCGAAAGCTTCTGCAGCGTCGCCTTCAGAATCCGGCTGGCTTCCTGTCCCGCCAGCGCCGCATCCGGCCGCACAGCCGCCGCGGCGCCCACTTCCTCGATCATCGGCAACTGCTCTTCGATCGAATCGGTCACGCGTTCCTGCCGTGTACGGCGATAGTGATCGATCAGCAGGTTACGCGTCACCCGCGCCAGCCAGGTGGCGAAAGACCCTTCCGTCGAGCGGAAAGTCCTGACGGTCCGAAACACGCGCAGAAAAACTTCCTGGGTCAAATCCTGCGCTTCCGACCCGCTTCCCGTAAACCGGTAACAAAGGCCGTATACTTTTCGGGTGTGCAGCCGAACCAGTTCCTCCCACGCAGGTTCATCACCGCGCAGGCACCGGGCAACGAGGCTTGAGTCGGGATCCAAAGTCCTTTTTAGCAGATCGCCGCCTTCGCGAACAGCCGCCGACAGTTGCACCGCTGGGGCCTGGGCCGTTCCGTTTTCGTAAATTCCGAAGGCTAACGCTGCGCTCGCCATCTCGCTCGTTCTTTCATATTTAGAAACGAGGCTTTATCATGATAGGTTCAATTTTTCCGGTACGCCAGCTTTTTAGGCCCAGTTGCCGGTTAAGGGGGAGACATTCGCCGTTCTACGTGGAAATGGCTGGCTGCCGGGCTTGCGGCGCTCGCCTGTCTTGGCTGGCTGGTGCATTCGCAACTGGCCTCCCGTTCGTTCGACTGGAAACTGCTTGCCGCCACGTTGGGAAACCTCCACTGGCAATGGCTCGCCCTGGCCCTGGTTCCGGCCTTTGCCAGCTACTACGGAAGGGCCCTCCGCTGGGCGGTGTTCTTGCGCCCCCTCAAGGCACGGCCCTGCATTATGAATCTGCTCGGCGCCACGGTGATCGGCTTTGCCGCCATCACCCTGTTTGGCCGGCCCGGCGAATTCGTCAGGCCGTACCTGATTGCGCGCAAGGAACAGGTCCCGGTGCCCTCCCAGTTGGCCGCCTGGGTTCTGGAGCGCATGTTTGACCTGCTGATGGCCTTGGCTGTGTTCGGCTTCGCCCTGAGCCGCATTCACACGGCTACCGTCCGGGTTGGCCCCAATCTCACCTGGGTTCTGGCCGTCGGCGGCCGGATCGTGGTCCTCCTGTCCTGCGCCGTGTTAGTCGTGCTGCTGGCCATGCGCCATTTCGCCGAGCCCCTCCGGCGCTGGTTGCTCCGTACCCTCAGATTTCTACCGGAACGTCATTTTTTGAAATTCGAACGCTTGATAACTACATTTGTACAAGGGGTGGAGTCCACGAAGAGCGATGGGGCGTTGTTCCTCATCCTTCTCTACTCCATTGCCGAGTGGGTTCTGTTTGCCGGGTGCTTCTGGTGCGTGGCGCAGGCTTACGTGGGAACCATAAATCTTACATTTGTAGATGTTATTATCTTCATGGGGTTTGTGGCGTTCGGCTCCACCATTCAGATCCCTGGAATCGGTGGCGGAGCCCAAGTGGTAGCGGTCCTGGTGCTGACGGAATTGTTCGGCACCAAGCTGGAACTGGCCACTTCCTTCGCGATTTTTATTTGGATTATTTCATTTGTAGTAGTTGTCCCCGTGGGGTTGATTTGGGCACTGAGTGAGGGTTTGAACTGGCGGAAGTTGCGCGATCTGGGCCAGGAGGCCTCCCAATGAAATGTCCGTTTTGCAATCATTTACACGATAAGGTGGTGGATTCGCGGGAGAGCAAGGAGGGCGATGCCATTCGCCGCCGCCGCGAGTGCCTCTCCTGTGAGCGAAGGTTCACTACCTACGAGCGGATCGACGAAGTGCCGTACATGGTGGTCAAGAAAGATGGCCGGCGCGAGAAATTCGACCGCCAAAAAGTGCTGGGCGGATTGCTCAAGGCCTGCGAGAAGCGCCCGGTCAGCATGTCCAAACTCTCCGAACTGGTCAATCGGGTGGAATCCAAGGTCAGCGATTCACCGGATCGCGAAATATCTACTATAGATATAGGAGAATTTCTCATGGACAGCCTCCGCGATCTGGACAAAATCGCCTATGTACGATTCGCGTCGGTGTACCGCGACTTCCAGGACGAGCAGGCATTTTTCAACGAGCTGAAGAACCTGATGCGCCAAAAACTGACGTAGCTCCCAACGTTATACCGTTTGCATGTAACCTTCTCAGTTTTAAGACATCTCTTAAAATAGAACTTTAAATTTACTGGGCGATGATGTTATCATCAGATGAAAGTCGAACCCCGAATGCAACCGCTGTTCTCGACAGTTGGGGCAGGACCAGCAAGTCGAACGATTCTCAAATAAAAAATACCCCAGTTCCCAGACATCGATTTGTAATCATCGCGTGTCCCAAGGGGGAGGTGAGTCTTAGTGGATCAATTTGAAGATCAATTCCTGGCGGAAGACCCTGAAAAACTAGGCCTGAGCTTCGAAGACGAAGCGAAATTCTTTGATCCGGAAGCGGCTCACGAAGCGGACTTCCTGCATCCGGCGCCTGTCGAAGAGTCCATCTATACGGACGATCCGGTGCGCGTTTACCTTCGGGAGATGGGCGCTGTGCCGCTTTTGACGCGCGAGGGCGAGGTCGATCTGGCGCGCCGCATGGAACGCGGCAAGTTGCGGATGCAAAAGGCCATTAGCCGTTCCGCCCTGGTACAGGGAGTGGTCGTCGAATTGAGCGAATCCCTGAAAAAGGG
>JARLGM010000107.1 GCA_031292755.1 Candidatus Sulfopaludibacter sp. | reverse complement strand
ACCAAGATCGCGCAAATGTCCAGCGAATAGTGCCAAGTCGCCGCTAATCAATTACTCGTGACACTTTTTCCGCCAAATGATGATGCAGCCTCTACATTCCTGAGTCGAGCATTTATTGATGCGCCAATTGCCAAGGATCTTTCGTTTGCCAACTTTGGTGTCCATGCGACCCCAACATTTGTTTTGTTGGATCGCAACGCCAGGGTGGTTCGAGTGTGGGTCGGTCAGTTGTCAAAGAAGTCGATAGAGGAAATCAAACAAATATTTCTAGAGCCCACCGCTTCGGTAAGAACCTTGAAGTATTCCCCGGCCTTTGTGCCCTTCTTTTCTTGATAGCTCAGCGTTTTTCCCGCTGCACTTGACGTGACCAAGATTACTCCCAAAGATCCGGCTCGTGCAGGCAGGCGTTCTCGAAACAGGTGGCGACGCAGCTTCCGCCGATAAGAGCACCATTAGGCATGGAAGAGTCGGCAATAGCTAACGGAGAACGTATCGCCCGAAGCGAAATCTACAAAATGTCGAACTGCTTCTCCAGGATGCTCCCAAAGTGGCTGATAGCCGGAACCTTCTGCCTGTCGTTCCTGTGGGCGCAAAATAACGGGCACCTCTCGGTCGGCGAAATTCAGAAGGTGGCCGGAAAACGCAATGCCGCGGTGCAGGTGAAGATCCCGCTATCGGTGGATCCGGGCTATCACGTCAACAGCGACAAGCCCACTCAGGACTATCTGATTCCGCTCAAGCTCACGTAGGACAAGAGCAGCATGGGCGCGCTGGAAGGCGGGACGATTGTTTATCCCAAAGCCTCGCAGGAGAAGTACGATTTTGAAGAAAAGCCGCTTTCGGTGTTCACCGGCAATTTCGACTTGACGGCGAACTTCAAAGTGGCTCCCAACGCCCCCGCCGTGCCGGGCGTAGCGGCCGGCACGTTGCGATACCAGGCCTGCAGCAGCAAAGCCTGCTACCCGCCGAAGACCGTCGACGTCTCAATCCCCTACCAGGTGCAGTAAGAGATTAGCTGCCGCAGTCCGGACTCTCCAGAGGCGCTTTCGGCTCCTCGATCGTGACCAAAGATTGTTGTGCCAGCAGCGCATTGAGTTGCCGCAGGTCGCCCGTACGCAGATCGTTCCAACGCGCCAGCACCGCCCTGGTGTCCTGGCACATGCCCGCGAACGCCTCGACCAGCATACTGGCCGGCGCGGAATCGGATTGATCCACCGCAATTAGTAAGCGCGCCAGATCCCGGTGGGCGGGTCCGAACGCGGGGGGCGAACCGACGGCATCGGTCAATCCGGCAGCCTTGCCGTCCACCGCTTCGGCGGCAGCTACCGCGTCCGGCGACTTTCCCGACTGCTTCAGCGCGGCCAACCGGTCCGCCAGTTGAGCCCGCAATTGCGCCACCTGGTTGTAGCCCTCGAAGGTGACATTCAAGCTGGCGGCAAGCTTCCGCGCCAGGCTCAACTGCCGCTGTAAGTCCTGCGTCGAAGCAGTGAGGCGCGGATCCAGTTTCACCGTAAGCGGCTGCCGGTATGTCTCGCCGCCTACCGTCAACCGGACCTCGTACCGGCCCGGCACCACCATGGGGCCCTGCGGCTCATGCCACGGCGTGTTGCGCGGAATGGCGTGGTCGGCCAGGGTGTACTCGAAGTAATTGACATGGATGCCGTAGTACGTATAGAGAATCGCTTCCGGATCGGGATAGCGCAGATCCCACACGAAGCGATGCAGTCCGGCGCTGTGGGGCAGCACCGCCGGCGGCGCGAGCCAGACATCCGGCACATTGACCTTATAGCCCAAAGAGGCTGCGCCGGCGCTCGCATAGGAGCGCACCAGGCGGCCGCCGGAATCGTAAATTTCGAGCGTGAGATCCCCCGCCGCCGGCGACTTCAAATAATAGTCGATGATGGCTCCGTCCGGCGGATTCTCCGCGGCCGCCACGTCGGGGTTCAACGGCGTATCGGTATAGGTGTCCCACTGCATCCGCACCGCGGGCGCGGGGGCGAACAGGTAGACGTTTGAGGCAGCCACGGCGGCAGCCTTGGCCGCGAGTTCGCGCAACGGGCTGATATCGTCGAGCACCCACAAGGCGCGCCCGAACGTGGCTACCGCCAGATCGTTCTGCTCGATGGCCAGATCGCGGCAGGAAGCGGCCGGCAGATTCAGCTCCAGCGATTGCCATTCGTCGCCACCGTTGAACGAGACGAACACGCCGGCATCGAGAGCCGCAAACACCAGGTTGCGATTTTCGGGGTCTTCGCGGATGGCGTGGGCCGCGCTATTGGGCAGGCCGGCATTCACGGTCTTCCAGTTTTGGCCGGAGTCGTCGGTGCGGTAAATGCGCGGTGGAGCGCTGGCAGCAGCGCCGCGTCCACCACCGCCCGCGGCCACGATGACGAAGGCGCGAGTAGCATCGTTGGGCGAGGCTTCCACCGCCGCAACCGAACTGCCCTGGGGCAGACCGGCCGGGGCAACGTTGCTCCAATGCGCACCGCCATCCCGTGTCAACTGGACGAGGCCGTTGCTGGTGCCGGCCCAGAATTCTTTCGCGTCCTTGGGAGAAAATGCCAGGGCGCCGATGGCCGGTCCGCCACCGCGTCCGCCGCGTCCGCCACGGCCGGCAGCGGTTTCCGCTTCGCCGCCCGGGACCGCCGTCAGGTCGGGGCTGACCGTCTCCCAGTTCATGCCTTTATCGCGGCTGGCCAGCAGATACTGCGTCGCCAGGTAAAACGTGCGCGGGTCGAAAGGCGAAAAGCCCATGGGCGGCGAACCGCTCTCGCGGTATTTTGGCGTGCGCTCGAAGACGTGCTGCGTCTGCCCCGTGGTTTTGTTGACGCGCAGAATCGACCCGTACCAGCCGGTGGCGTAGAGATAATTCGGGTCGGCCGGATCGGGCGCGATGCGAGCGGTTTCGAAGCCGTTGGTGGTGTACCAGTCGCGGTAGGTGATCTTCCCGCCGGGGCCGAAGACGGGCGTCGCCACCGTGCCGCTATCCTGCTGCGCCGAGTAGAGGAAGAAGGGGAATGCATGATCGGTGGTCACGTTATACATTTGCCCGGTGGGCTGGTTGAACCAGGTGGTCCAGGTGAGTCCGCCGTCCATGCTGATCTCGGTGCCCTGGTCCACCGCCACGATCATGTATTTATCGTTGGCCGGGTCGATCCAGACGTAATTGAAGTCGGCGCCGCTGGGAGCGCCGGCGTAGGACTCCCATGTCTTGCCGGCATCGGTGGAGCGATACAGCGAAGTCTGGGTCGCAAAGAGGATGTTGGCGTCGCGCGGGTCCACGATGACGTCATGGAACTGGCCGCCGCCGATCAGCCTGGGGTCATCGGTGGCGCGGGTCCAATGCGCGCCGCCATCGTCGGAGCGGAATATGCCCTGTGCCACGTAATCGTACACGCGTTGTCCTTTGGTGCCGGGAGCCACGGCCAGGGAGATGGTGCCGAAGTTGCCGCCCGGCAGGCCTTCCGGGCTGGTCTTGCTCCATGTGACGCCCTCGTCGCTGGAGCGATAGATTTGCGAGTCGGTTGCGGGCGTCGTTACCGGCGCGGCGCCGCGTCCGCCACCGCCGCGTCCACCTTGGGCAATGGGGCGCGTGCCGGCGTATACGTTCCTGGGATCGTCGGGATCGAGGACCAGCCACACACCTCCGGCCTGCGCATCGGGCAGTACCGATGTCCAATTCCGGCCGCCGTCGGCGGTGCGCATCACGCCGCTGTCCCCGGAGGCCGCCATCACCACGCCGGGATTATGCGGATCGATCGCGAGGGAGGTCACCCCGTGGCCTTGGAGCGCGACCAGATCCCAATGCGCGCCGCCATCGGTGGAACGGTAGACGCCTGCCGTGGGCCCGCCCGACGCGCCCACGTACACCGTTTCCGGACGCGAGGGCGCCACCGCCACGGCGCCGATGCCTGTGAGACGCACCGAATCGCTGACACAATTCCACACCTGGCCGCCGTCCACCGTTTTCCAGACGCCGCTGCCCGCGGTGCCGAAGTAGTACACCGCCGGATTGCCCGGCACTCCCGAGGCCATGGTGGCTTTGCCGCCGCGGAACGGTCCGATCAGCCGCCATTGCAGGCCGGCGTAAAGGTTGGGATCCACGGGCTGCGCCGGTAACGCTGGAGGCAATGCCGCCGCGAATGCGAAAAGGAGAACGCGGAGTTTGGTCATGACGATTTGTGCCAGTTCCCGGATTCTAACTTATCGAGGGGTTGTGCTGGGGCGCGCCGGATTCTATGCTGACGAGGGGGAACCCGCTTATGAAAGACACGAACCGCCGCCGTTTTTTGGGGGCCGCGATTGCGACAGCGGCGTCTTACGGCCGCATCCAGGGCGCCAACGACCGCATCCGGTTCGGCGCCATCGGCACCGGAGACCGGGGCCAGTATCTGCTCAGCAATGTGGCACGGCTGGAGAATAACGACATTGTGGCTCTCTGCGACGTGTACGAACCGCACCGGCTGGCGGCCAGGAGCCGCTACAACTCCGACGCCAAGGATTATGTGGATCACCGGGAGCTGCTGGACCGCAAGGACGTGGACGCGGTGATCATCGCCACTCCCGACCACTGGCACGTGCCCATCACCATCGACGCGGTGCGCGCGGGCAAGGACGTGTATTGCGAAAAGCCGGTCACTCATACGCCGGCCGAGGGCGAACCCCTGATCGCCGCGGTGCGCGAATCGAAGCGCGTAGTGCAGACCGGAACGCAGCAGCGCAGTTGGCCGCATTTCATCCACGCCAAAGAACTGGTGGCGAACGGCACGCTCGGCCAAGTCACCCTCATCCACACGTATTGGTATCAGAACCATATTGCCAATCAGACGGCGGGGCCGGCGATCGATCTTTCCAAGCTGGATTGGACGCGGTTCCTGGGCACGGCGGCGCCCCGCGCGTTCGATGCCGACCAGTATGCGCACTGGCGCTGGTATTGGGATTTCGGCGGCGGCGCGATGACCGATCTGTTTGTCCATTGGGTGGATGTGGCGCACTGGTATATGGGCGAGGACACGCCGTTACGCGCCACCGCTACCGGCGTGAAGGCGCTCTTGCAGCAGCGCCAGACGCCCGACACCATGAGCGCCGCGCTCTCCTACCGCAACGCTCTGGTGGAGTTCGACAGCGCCCTGCTGGGCTACCTGGAAGGCGGCGGGCTGATGCTTCGCGGAACTAAGGCGGCCATGCGCCTGCACCGCAGCGGATTTGAAGTGTATGCCGAAGTGCCACGTTACACCGAAGCATTCACCACGCCGCCTCCGATTCTGAAGGAACTCTCGCCGGCGGATGGCGGGTTGGACCACATGAAGAACTTCATCGAGTGCGTGCGCTCCCGGAATACGCCGACCGCGCCGGTGGAGGTGGGAGTGGCCGCGGCGCGCGCGGGTCACGTGGCCAACCTGGCGATGCGCGGCGACGGCGTGTGGACGCCGGGCTAAGTCCATTGCTGTTCACTTAGGCCCCTGCCGAGGGACATGTCCGTGGGCTGGAGACGGCCAGATGTGACCCTTCCGAGTAGTGTGACTCAGGAGGAACCCGGAAGTGGCCACTTCTCTGGTAACGCCACTTCCCTGGTGCTTACGGTACTTTGGGATCAGCAGGAAGCGCCCACGAGCCTCTTTCATCCACACCTATCCACACCGGCGACGCCAGCCCGGTGCGTGCCGTCGTACCTCTGTGAGGCGAATATTCTGGAGCGTGCCTTTAAACTTCGGAGCCGCAAGCCCCAACTGTCAGTAGGCTTGCCGTTCCAAACATCTCCCTGAATGACCACGTGAGATGTGCTCCCGTTTTCCGCAGGAACCTCCTGGTGGCCATGCACTACCGCTCGCGAGCGAAGGACCGGAGTCCGCTGTGCAGATACTCGGTCTTTCCGTCGGCGCCGCGCACCATGATGAACGACGTAGCGCCTTTTTCCAGTCCGTAATCCGACTCGCCGTATTTGATCATCGGCGCTTCCGCCGCCGCGCCTCGCTTCAAATACAGCCGGTTCTGCCGCGCGACGATTTCGATGCGCTCATCGCCGTTTCGAAACGTGCCCGCGTTCCGACGCAGGTCTTCGCCGGTGAGCGGCAAGGCGGATTTTTTCGTGCTCTCCGTGGGACTCAGCGGCAGTAGCATCTCCAGCGCCTTGTCCGCCGTCTCCGGCAGTGTGGCGCCGCTCCGGTTGGTCTGCACGATCACGGCGACCCGTTCCTTCGGCGCCATCCGGATCTCCGACCCGTAACCCGCGCGAGAGCCGCTGTGACGCACTACGTGGACCCCGCGCCACTCGCCGGTCTCGAGGCCGTAGCCGTACGATTGGGTGCTGCCGGGAATGGCCGCATGGGGCGCGGACTGGAGCGCGATCGCCTGGGGATCGAGCACCTGCCTGCCGTCGATTCTGCCGTCATTCATAAACGCGATGACGAATCGGGACAGATCCGCAGTATTGCTGAAGATCGACCCTGCCGGCCAGCCGGAGGAATTGTCGGCGGCGGGGCGCACGATGCGCGACTTTCCCTCCACGGTTTCGTGCCCCTGTGCCAGCGGGTAGGTCATCGCCATGGTGGGGCGGAGCGTCGTGCGTGCCATGCCGAGCGGCCGGAAGACGCGTTCCTCCATGGCGTCCGCGTACGGTTTGCCGGTCAGCACCTCCACCAGGTAGCCGGTCACCCAGTACCCCGGGTTGGCATACGAGATGATCTTGCCCGGGGCGGTGAAGAACCAGGCATCCGTCCACGCCCGAATGCCGCTGCCGAGCGCCGCATCGTCGTGCGAACCTTGCATGGGGGCTTCGTCGTGAAGTCCGGCAGTATGGCTCAGCAACTGGTTCGCAGTCACCCGCGCCAGCATCGGCGTGAGACCGGAGACGTATTTGCCGATGGGCGCATTCAGGTCGATCTTGCCTTCCACCGCGAGGCCGGTGAGCGCCGCTGCAGTCATCATCTTGGTGGTGGACCCGAGCCGGAACAGCATTTCCGGCCGCACCGGTTCGCCGGTCTCCACGTTTGCGATCCCGATGCCCTTGGAATAGATCACCTCGCCTCCGCGCACAATGGCGATGGACGCGCCGGGAATATGGAGCCTGGCGAGTTCGGCGGCGGCGGATTGTTCCAAGGTCGAGAAATCGGGCTTCTGCGCACATAGGGGAGGCAGGCACAGAGCGGCCACTGCCAGGGTTGTGTGAAACAATCTCATTGGGCGTATTCTACCCCGCTATGAGCAACTGGCTGCCGCGCTTCGTGTACCAGAGGGGCCTGGGACTGATTTACCTGATCGCCTTCCTGGCAGCAGTGTTTCAGTTCGTACCGCTATTGGGCGAGCACGGCCTGCTGCCGGTTCCGCTGTATGTATCGCGCGTACCCTTCCGCGAAACGCCCAGCTTGTTCTTCCTGGCGCCGCACGATTGGGCCTTCACATTCGCCGCGTGGTTCGGAGTGGCGCTGGCCTGCGCGGTAGTGTCGGGCCTCTCCGACCGCTTCGGCCCATGGGTTTCCGCCGCGGTGTGGGCTGTGCTCTGGCTGCTATACCTTTCCTTCGTGAATGTGGGCCAGACGTTCTACGCCTTCGGTTGGGAAACCATGCTGTGCGAGGCCGGTTTCTTCGCCATCTTCCTGGGCAGTTCGGGCACAACACCGCGCGACATTCCGCTGTGGATTGTACGCTGGATGGAGTTCCGGCTGATGTTCGGCGCCGGCCTGATCAAGCTGCGCGGCGATTCCTGCTGGCGCGACCTGACCTGTCTCGATTACCACTACGAGACGCAGCCCATGCCCAATCCGCTGAGTTGGTATTTCCACTGGATGCCGCGCTGGGTGCATCACGGCGGCGTGGCGTTCAACCATTTTGCCGAACTGATTGTGCCGTTCGCGTATTTCGCGCCGCAACCCTTCGCCACCATTGCCGGACTACTGACTATCCTGTTTCAACTGCTGCTGATGCTGAGCGGCAATCTCTCGTTCCTGAACCTGCTCACCATCGTGCTGGCCGTTCCGCTGCTGGATGCCCGTCTGCTGGCGCGGGTTGTCCGCGAGCGCGTGCCGGAGGTAACGCCGCCCTGGCGCGGGACCCGGTACCTGATGACGGCCCTGGGCGTGGCGGTCGCGGCCCTGAGCGTTCAGCCGGTGCTGAACCTCATCGAACCCGGCCAGGTGATGAACTCCAGCTACGACCCTTTGCACCTGGTGAACACCTACGGCGCCTTCGGCAGCATCACACGAACGCGGTACGAAGTGGTGGTGGAGGGCACGGCCGATGCCGAACCGGATGATTCAGCCGTGTGGCGCGAGTACGAATTCAAAGGAAAGCCGGGCGACCCGATGCGCCGCCCGCCGCAGATTGCGCCCTATCACCTGCGGCTGGACTGGCAGATGTGGTTCGCGGCGATGGGTCCTTACGAAGAGGAGCCATGGTTCGTGAACTTCGCCGCCAAACTGCTGAAAGGCGATCGCGCGGTGGCCGGTTTGCTGCGAGAGAACCCGTTCGCCGTCCGGCCGCCGCGGTATATCCGCGCCTGGCTCTACCAGTATCGCTTCACCACGCCGGCGGAACGCCGCCAGACCGGCGCGTGGTGGAAGCGCCGGCGCATGGGGCCGTGGTTCCCGGCGGTGTCCCTCGATACGCGCGGGTTGCGCGAGGCGCTGCGCCAGCAGGGCTGGGAATGACTATACTGATCTTCGTCATGCGGACACTCTGGTTGGTTTGCGCAGCCCTGGCCCTGGCCCCGCCTGCGTGGCCGCAGCCTGTTCCTCAGAAAAGCGACTGGCCCGCCTACGGCCGCGATCCGGGCGGCACTCGCTATTCGCCGCTCGACCAGATCGACACCACGAATGTGAAGCGATTGCAGCGCGCGTGGGTCTATCACACCGGGGAGGCAGGCCGCGCATTCGAAATCACTCCCATCGTGGTGGGCGGCGTGCTATATTTCGCCACGCAAAATCAAAAGATCGTGGCCCTCGAACCGGAGACCGGCAGGGAGATCTGGAAGTTCGACCCGAAATCGTCCGCGCGCGAAATCCGCGGAGTGACGTACTGGCCCGGCGACCGGCAGACTGCCGCCCGCATCTTCTTCGGCACCTCAGATGGCCGCCTGATTGCGCTCGACGCCAGGACGGGCACGCTCGCGAAGGGCTTCGGCGACAACGGAGCGGTCGATCTGAAGGCCGGAATCACAGACAAGTTCCCCCGTGCATCGTACGCCGTCACCTCGCCGCCCACCATCTATCGCAACGTGGTGATTGTCGGCCCGAGCACGCAGGAAGGGCCCAGCCTGGGTCCCAGCGGCGATCCGCGCGCCTACGATGTGCGCACCGGAAAGCTGCTCTGGCGGTTCCACACGGTGCCGCAACCCGGCGAACCGGGCAGCGAAACGTGGGGCCCGGATGGCTGGAAGGATCGCTCCGGCCCGAGCCAGTGGGGACCGGCCACCATCGATACCGAGCGGGGCCTGGTGTTCCTGCCGGTGGGCAACCCCGCGGATAGTTTTTACGGCGCGGATCGCAAGGGGACCAATCTTTACGCCAATTGCGTGGTGGCACTGGATGCGCTCACCGGCAAACTGCGCTGGTATTACCAGACGGTCCACCATGACATTTGGGACTACGACCTGGCCGCGCCTCCCGCGCTGGTGGAAGTGCGGCGCGATGGCAAGACCATTCCCGCGGTGGCGCAGATCACCAAGATGGGGATTTTGTTCATCCTGGACCGCGCCAACGGCCGGCCCGTCTTCGGCGTGGCGGAACGCCCCGTGCCGCCGAGCGACACTCCCGGCGAGCAGGCGTGGCCCACCCAGCCATTTCCCCTCAAGCCACCTCCGCTGGCGCGCATGAGCATGACGAAAGACGAAGTCACCACGCGAACTCCCGCGGCCCAAAAATTCTGCGACGAGTGGTTCAGCCGCTTGCATCACGAGGGCGCATACACGCCCTTCGGGACCGCGCCATCGCTGGTGTTTCCGGGGACCATGGGCGGCGGCAACTGGGGCGGCGTTTCCTTCGATCCAAAGCTCGGGTATATCTTCGTCAACACCAGCAGTCTCGGCGGCGCGGGCCGCATGGTCAAGGCGAACGAGGGCGCGCCGATGGCGTGGCGCAACGAAGGCGGGTACCAGCGCTTCATCGATCCCGACGGCTATCCCTGCCAGCAGCCGCCGTGGGGCGAGTTGACCGCGGTCAACGCCGAGGGCGACATCGCGTGGCGCGTGCCGCTGGGAAGCTATGACGAACTGGAAGCGCAGGGAGTGCAGCACACCGGCGCCGCCAACATGGGCGGATCCATCGCCACTGCCGGCGGCCTGGTCTTCATCGGCGCCACCACCGATTCCAAATTCCGCGCCTTCGATTCGCGCACCGGCAGCGAACTGTGGGTGACGCGGCTGGACGCCACCGCCGATACGATCCCGGTGACTTACCAGGGACGCAACGGCAAACAGTACGTGGCGATCGCGGCGGGTGGGACCAACCGCTTCCGCATGATCGCCGGGACGGCCGGCCAGGTGGCGGATTCGCTGATCGCGTTCGCTCTGCCGGATGGGCCGGCGGTTCCGGTTCGCGAGCCCACTCAGGCCGCGCGTCCATCCGTGCCCAATCGATTGAGCGAAGCCGAACTGAAAGGCGATGGCGCCCCACTTCCGGATGGCGCGGGCAAAGAGGATGTCGCCCGGATGTGTAGCGGGTGCCACGGGACGGCCGTGTTTACGCGGATGCGGATGGGCCGCCAGGGATGGGAGGACGAGGTGGCCGCGATGGTGGAACGGGGCGCTGTGGGGAGCGCGCAGCAGGTCCGCGCCGTGACCGATTACCTGGTCAAAAACTTCGGAAAGTGACGGTCCGGCCGCTACAGGCGGAACGCCTCTGACACTTTCTGCACGCGCACGGCGTCGAGCCGGTTGCGCCACAGCCCGCCTTCTTTCACCGACGATCCGACGATGAGCGCATCGGCGGCTGCCAGACCGTCCATATTCTCCGGCGTCACTCCGGAACCTACCAGCGCCGGTATCCCCACCGCCTCGCTTACCGCCCTCACCTCGGCGGGGTCTGTCGCACGGCCCGTGGCAATACCGGAGACGATCACGCCATCCGCCTGAAAGAACTCGGCGGCCCGCGCCGTCTCCGCCAGATCGACGTCCGCGGTGATCGCGTGCGCCGAGTGTTTCTTCTTGATATCGGCGAACACACGTATGCTGCCGGCCCCGATGGCGCGCCGGTATCGCAGTAAATCCCCGGCGCAGGATTCGATAATGCCCTCATCGGCCACGTGCGCAAACACAAAGCCCTCCACGCGAACGAAGCTGGCGCCGCAGGCATGGGCCACAGCCATCGCCGCCACGTTCGCGCCTGCCAGAATCTGGACTCCCAAGGGCAAGCCGGCGGCGCGCCGCACTTCGGACCCAATGACCGCCATGGCGGAAACGATCTCCGGCCCGGCCGAGCCCTTGAGGTACGGCCGGTCGTGGGTATTTTCGATCAGCAGGCCGTGGAACCCGGCGGCGGCGTACATACGTGCCTCGGCGGCAGCGGCTTCGGCGATCACGGCCACGCCCTGCAGGCTCTCCGGTGTGCCCGGTAGAGCGGCCACGTGGATCACGCCTATCAACGCCCGCCTGACGCCAAAAATCGAGTGGATGATTCCCTTCGAGTCCATATCGCGGAACCGCCTATTCCATCTCAGGCCTCGGCGGATTAGCCCAGTGGCCCGCGGGATCGCTACCGGAAACCACTACCCCTTTGACATTCCAGCCCAGGCCCGCTTGCACACCGGCGGGACAATATCGCAGGGTGAGGCCGCAGCGGCGGCGGTTCGACTGGTTGGCCTCCGAGCCATGGTGCAGCAAATCGCTGTGCAGCGAGATCTCGCCGGCGGCGAGTTCCACGTTGACCGGCTCGCCGAACCGGTCCGCGCCCTCGACGGTCTGGTTGAGCACGTTGGTATCGTCTTCCTCGCTCAAGGTGTAGGTGAGGTGGCCGAACTTGTGGGTGCCGGGAATGTAGCGCATGCAGGCGTTCTCCACCGAAGCATCGTCGATCGCCAGCCACGCGGTAACGGCCATCGACGGCGTCAGGGGCCAGTAGCTGGCATCCTGGTGCCAGGAGACCCGCTTGCCGTCGCCGGGCATTTTGCAGAAGAAATGCGAGCCCCAGGCAATCACGTTGTCGCCCAACAGGTCCTTCACGTACGCCACGATGCGCGGGTGGGTCAGCAGATCGTAGACGGGCCCATAGCGCAGGTGGGCGGTGCTGATGGAGTAGCTGTTGCCACCGGCGGCGAGCGTCCGGGCCAGCAGTTCGTCGAAGTAGGCGCGAATCGCCGCGATTTCCGCGCCATCGAATATGCGCAGCGGTTTCAGGTAGCCGTCGCGATTAAAGGCGGCCACCTGCGCCGCGGTTAGGGTACGCGGATCGGTAACGCCGGATGGGTGGAATCGCAGGTCGCGCTCGATACGGCTGAGTTCGTCCGTCTTGGGAATGAATGGCGGCATGACTGAAAGGCCCGGCGGAAGACACCGGGCCTTTTATGAGGGTACAACTTCTATTGCAGAATCAGCGTGCTCGCGGGCGAGCAGTACGAGTGCCCCCCGGCGGTCGCGCAGACGGTGAGCGGGACCGTGCCGTTGAGACCGTCCGGCACCGCCACATTCACCTGCTGCACTCCGGGAACGTCCGGCGCGGCGGCCGCGTAGAGCGGAACCAAGCTGGCCAGGCTGCCGATCTGCACCGTCACGGTGGCGCCCGTAGGAATGCCCGTCGCGAAGATCTGAAGGATATCTCCGGATTTCGCCGCTTTGGCCGCGCCGTTGACGCTGTCGTCCTGATTCAGGATTCCGCCGGCGAAAACCGCGGGCGATGCCGGCGAGAGAGGCACCTGCACCGGTGCGCTGCCGCTCCCATCCACGGTCACCACCAGGCTGCTGGAACTCTTGGAGGAGTCCAGGCTCAGCGGTACCAGCAGGTTAATCTGCTTCGCGCCGCTGTAGAGCACGGTAGCCGGGATTCCGTCGAAGGTGACGGAAACGTTCGTCCCGGACAGGCCGGTACCCATAACGGTGCCGAGCGACCCAGGCACCAGCGGCGTGGGGTTGAACGAAGCGGCGTTGACCACCGAGCTCACTACCACGGAAGGGCCGGCAGGCGCCGGAGTGGTGGGGGTAGCCGGCGTGACCGGTGTGGTGGGGGTGGCCGGTGCCGCGACGATGGTTGCCGTCACCGGAATGGTGACGCTTCCGGCCTGCCCGGCATCCACCACGATGTTCGCGGCGTAACTGCCCGGCTGCAGATTCGCCGTAATGGCCGTTACCTCCACGCTGTTGGGATTGTTCCAGAGCTTCAACCATCCCGTGCCGCCGCTCTGATAGTTGACAGTGATGGTGTAGTTGAGAACGCCGCCGCCGGCATTATTGACGGGCGCGTAGCCCGGACCGCTGATCATGGGCCCGCCCGCCGCATACGCTTGCAGCGCCATGGGCGAAGCGCTTACCGAAAGCCGGGGGAAATAATTCGCGCCGCAATCGCCGATGATGCTGCAATCGGAGGCCGGCGGGAGAGCGGTGAAGCGCGGCACCGGCGCGGTCTGGGACGCCGTGAACACAGTGGAAACCGGCGCCAACGTGACCGTCTCCTGCGCCGTTGCGGCCGCGGTGATGTTCGAAATCCCGATGAAGGTGGGGATCTGAGCGCTCTCGGAAATGACCGGATTGGCATCGATCACCTCGTATACCGCGTAGCCCGCGCCATTGCTCAGGCTGACGGCGCTGGCGGAGTTGAGCGCGATGGCTCCGGTTCCGGCCGGTAAGGCGGTGGCCTGCCCGCCTGTGCCCGTGCTGTCCGCGTTCAAAACGCGCGCCAACAACAGAGTGCCGCTACCCGGCAGGTACTGGCCCACGGCCTGAGCGCCTCCCAGATCTCCCGCGATGCTCGGGACGGCCGCATTGGACCCCGCCACAAAATCAGGCAGGTACAGTTGCGTTTGCGCCGGGAATCCGGAATAGGCGATGACGAAACGGGTGCCGGTGTCATCGCCGGACCCCTTGGGTAGAAAGGCCGTGCTGAAGCCTTCGGTCAGCCGGGTGGAGGCAAACGCGGTCCCTGTGCTGAACAGATTGCTTACGGAAACCGATGACGGAAGAGGCGAACCCACGCAGGTAATGCCCGCCTGGTACAGAGTGGCGAACAGCCCCCTTTGCGCATACGCCACGACCACTTGCGACTGATCCAGAGGCAAGCCAAAGGAGATCGACGCAACCACCGATTGCGCCGTAGCGCTGTTCCCCTGGAAGACGGCGGCGCGGATGCCGGAGATCTTGACGTTGAACGATCCATTGGCCGGGGCCATCAGATTAAGTCCGTTAAACGTGATCCCCGCCGGCGAAACCTGCCCGGGGATAGAGGTAGCTGTGTAACCTGAGCCGTAGTCCACAGATACCGTGGCATCCATAGCCTGGTTATTGGAGTTGACCCGATTCGTAACCTGGATCGGGAGGTAGATAGCGAGGTTGGCCGTTAGCGCCGCGCCGGGATTAGAACCGGAACATTGCAGGATGATGTCACCCATCCGTTCGGTGAGGCCTTCCGTGCGGACTTGAGTCGGAACGGCGGAAACATGACAGCGGGAGCCCGGTAGCGTTTGAGCGTAAGTACAGCCAATTGCAAGAGATATAAGGGTGAGCGAGCGGAACATAGCAAGCTTACCGAGGAAGTTATTTGGTACCATTAATAACTATTCTACTCGACATATGTATGTTTGCATGGTAGGAGTCCATAACCTGCCGGACGACCGAATGTTACTACCACGTTTGCCATTCCGATTTTCGATTCACCGGGATCGTAAGGAGTTAACCCGAGATCGTAGCCACCGGTCAGTCTGTGCGAATGGGGCGGGCCATCGCGCGCGTGTACGTCCAATATCGCACATCGCACTCATTAAAATTGTTCATTACCCGGCTCTGAACGTGATGGAGGGATCGATCCTGGCGGCACGCCATGCGGGCACCCAGCACGCAATTCCCGACACGCCCGCGAGCAACGCGACCACACCGCAGTAGGTGACCGGATCGAATCGCGAGATCCCGTACAGCATCGAAATGATGGCTTGGCTCGCGGCTAGCGCTCCACCCAGTCCGATCGCGACTCCGATCCCGGTGAGCGTCATTCCCTGGCGGAGAATCAACACCAGGATGTCACGGCGAGACGCGCCCAGCGCAGCTCGCACCCCGATCTCTCGCATCCGTTCGTTGACGCTGCCGGAGAGGACCCCATAAAGGCCGACGGCCGCGAGCACTAACGCCACGAGGCCGAACGCCTCGAACAGCACCAGCGCAAAATGCCGTTCGGCCTGTGACTTGGCGAGCAGGTTGTCCATGGTGGCGACACGCACGATCGGCTGGTCTTTGTCTACGGACCAGATTGCCTTTCTGATGGCTGAAGCCTGCGCTGCTGCATCGCCGCGTGTGCGCACCACCAGCGACTGCGCGGTGTCCACCCAGTCCCACTGCGTCGTTGTAGTGTAGAAAGCATCCGATGCGCTCACCGCGAGAGACGTCTGTTTCACATCGCCGACCACCCCTACAATGGTCGCCCACGGACGGTCTGCATGTCCGACGCCGGCGCCAATTCGAACTCGCTGTCCGATCGGATTTTGACTGGGGAACTTGCGTTTCGTGAACGACTCACTGATCAGAACCGCCGTGGGGCGGCCCGCGTGGTCATGTTCATCCAGCAGGCGGCCGGCTCTCAGCGGAATTCTCATCGTGTCAAAGTAGCCCGGACTCACGGCATATTGAAGCAGGCCTTCGGACTCATCGTTCAGGTGCGACGCAATCTCCATGTTATACACGGCAAAGTCTTCACTCAACGGCAACTGGCTGGTGAACGCTGCTGCTGTGACGCCGGGAACCTGCCGCACGGCCTCCAGCGCCTGTGTGAAAAATCGCGCCCGGACGCTATCGTCGTTGAATCGGCGTCCGGACTCCTGTACCTGCATCGTTAGCAGGTGTGTGCTGTCAAATCCCGGATCGATTGCAAACAGATGTTCGAGACTTCGCAGTAGCAGCCCCGCCCCGACCAGCAGCACAAGAGCGAGCGCGATCTCGAAGACAACCAGCACGCGGCGGGTCAACTGGTGGCCGCCGGCGGTTGTGCGTGAGTTTTGCTGCAAGGCGTTGTGCGGATCGCTATGTGATGCCCGAAGCGCCGGCGCGAGGCCAACCATGAGGCCGACCAGCGAGGTGATTCCGAGTCCGAAGGCGAAGACTGTGCCGTCAACGCCTATCGCGCCGGTACGAGGCAGTCCCGGCGGGCTCAACGCAATCAACGTCCGCACGCCAATCTGCGCGATGACCATCCCAAGAATGCCGCCGATCACTGCCAGAAGCAGGCTCTCCGAGGGCAGTTGCCGTATCAGACGTCTTTGTCCGGCGCCAAGTGCCGCGCGGAGGGCGAATTCACTGCGCCGGCGCGTGCTACGCGCCAGCAGGAGATTGGTCACGTTCACGCACGCGATCAGGAGCACCAGAACGACAGCACCGAGAATGGCCACTAGCGCCGGCTTGACGCCGCGCGTGATTTCGTCCTGAAGCCGGGTCACAACCATCCCACCGGGAGCGCCACCGCAGCATTCGTACCCCTTCGCGTGCATCTGCGCAAAAGGCCGTAGTATCGCATTCAATTCATTGCCGGCCTGAATCGCGCTCACACCCAGATGCAGCCGTCCCACCATGCGCAAATGATGCCCCCACTCCCTGCCTTCTGCGGGGAGCGATGGATTGTATTGCAACGGCGCCCAAAGCTCCGCGGCGGGGGCGGGAACATTTTCGAAGGATGCCGGCATTACACCGATGACCGTGAAAAGGTTGTCATCGAGCATAACCTGTTTGCCAGGAATCGTAATGTCTCCATTGAAGCGCCGCCGCCATAACCGGTCGCTCAGTACGACCACATTGGGACTCTGCGGCTGGTCGTCAGGCGCCTGGAAGTCTCGTCCCAGGGATGGGAAGACGCCTAGCGTCCGGAAGTAGGCCGCGCTGACGCGTTGACCCTCGAATCGTTCCGGTTGGTCGTTCCCAATCATTGCCGGCTGCCACGGCTTCATCACCGCCATGGCATCGAAGGCGTGGCTGCTCTCCGCTAATCCAAGAAATGTACCAAAGGTGGGCCGCCGGGGCGAGCCATGGCTTCGCATCTCCTGGATCATCATTAACCGGCCGGCAGCCGGATATGGCAATGGCTGGAACAAAACGGGATTCACCGCACTGAAAATCGCCGTGCTGGCGCCGATGCCAAGTGCCAGCGTAAGAATTCCGACGAGCGCAAAGCCCGGGTTGTCGAGCAGTTGACGCGCGGCATACCGCAGATCGGCCGCGAGCGTTTCGAGCAGGCCTTCCCACCCGTAAGAGCGCACCTGTTCGCGGATGACCGTGGAATTACCGAATTCCAGCCGCGCAGCACGCCGCGCCTCGTCAGGAGAGAGCCCGCTTTCCTCCCATGCGGCAGTAGCCTGTTCGAGGTAGTCCTGCAGCTCATCGGCTACGTCCTGATCGGCGGCTTCCCGGTGCCTGAGTACGCGAAGGCCGCGCGTTAGCTGGCGCCACAGAGACATACGGTTAGCCCTCCGCCTTCAGGAGCCGCGCGATGGCCGACGCGCGGCGTGCCCAGTCCGCGGTTTCGATTTCCAGTTGCTTCCCGCCGGAACGAGTAAGGGAGTAGAACTTCGCGCGGCGCGAGTTCTCCGTCTGGCGCCACGCGGCGTCGAGCCACCCTGCGCGTTCCAACCGCTGTAAGGCGGTGAGAAGCGATCCCGGATTCACCTTGAACACGCCACGCGAGATCTGCTCCACGCGCCGCGCGATGCCGAAGCCATGCATCGGCTCGATGCTCAGCGTCTTGAGGATGAGCATGTCGAGCGTGCCCTGAATGACGTCAGTATTTGCATTGTCCATAAACGTTCCAGAATCTAGCCGACAGTAACGCACGTTCCTCCTGATTGTCAAGATATGATCGCCGACCCTAACGGGCGCCGGGCCGCGGCAGGCGCTCCAGATAAGCGGCTCGAGCACACCGTAATCGCGCCGAAGGGTAAGATAATGAGTGTTCTTGAATCAGATGGAGAACTCCTTTATGAAGCTTCGTCGCCTTACCCGATACCTGGCCGTCCTGTGCATCGCGGCCGCGAGCGCGTACTTTGCATCCCAGCAGGCGAGCTCCGCCGCTGCTCCGGGCAAGCCGCTCTCCTCTTTCGACCCTCAGGTCAAAGCACTTCTGGCGCAGATGACGCTGGAGGAAAAGATCGGGCAGATGACCCAGCCCGACCAGGAGAACATCAAAGATCTGTCCGATATCGAGCACTACGCGGTGGGTTCGATCCTGAGCGGAGGTTCCTCCGACCCCAAGGAAGGCAACAGCCTGCAGGCCTGGACCGACCTTTACGACAGGCTCCAGCAGCACACCGCTCTGACCCGGCTGAAGATCCCGATCCTCTACGGCGTGGATGCCGTACACGGCCACAACAATGTCCTGGGCGCCGTCATCTTTCCACAGAACATCGGGCTCGGCTGCACGCGAAACGCTGCGCTGGTAGAGAAAGTGGAGCGGGTAACGGCCGAAGAAGTGCGCGCCACCGGCATACAGTGGGCGTTTGCTCCCTGCGTCACGGTGCCTCAGGATATCCGATGGGGCCGCACTTATGAAGGCTTCTCCGAGGATCCGCAAGTGGTTAAAGAACTCGGCGAGGCCGCGGTGCGGGGCTTCCAGGGCACGGACCTGGCCAACCCGCTTTCCGTGCTGGCTTGCGCCAAGCACTACATCGGCGATGGCGGCACCACCTTCGGTTCCGCGCGCCGCGACACCGGTCTGGACCAGGGCGATACGCGAGTCGACGAGGCCACTCTGCGGCGCATTCACCTGCAAGGCTATATCAGCACGGTCAAGGCGGGCGTGGCGTCCATCATGCCCTCCTACAGCAGTTGGAACGGCGTGAAAGTGTCGGGCGACAAGCATCTGCTGACCGGGATTCTGAAGCAGGAGCTGGGTTTTCAAGGCTTCCTGATTTCCGACTATAACGCCATCGACCAGGTGAACCCCAACTACAAGACCGCCATCGGAATTTCGATCAACGCCGGCATGGATATGGCGATGGTCCCGGCCCGGTACAAAGAATACATCGCCGACCTGAAGCAACTTGTGGACGAAGGTGTGGTGCCGGTGTCTCGCATCGACGACGCGGTCACCAGGATTCTGCGGGTGAAATTCGCCATGGGGCTCATGGACAAGAACCGCTCGCAACTGGCCGACCGCGGCCTCCAGAAGAGCTTCGGCTCACCCGAACATCGCGCCGTAGCGCGCCAGGCGGTGCGCGAATCGCTGGTGCTCCTGAAGAATAAAAACAAGGTTCTGCCGCTGGCGAAGACCGCCGCCCGCATTCACGTGGCCGGCAAGAACGCCGATGACCTGGGTAACCAGTGCGGCGGCTGGACCATCGACTGGCAGGGCAAGAGCGGCGACGTCACTCCGGGAGGCACCACGGTACTCGCGGCCATCAAGGGCGCCGCCTCCGCCAAAACCAACGTCACTTTTTCGAAGGACGGCACGGGAGCCGCCGGCGCCACCGTAGGCGTTGTGGCGATCGGGGAACAGCCCTACGCAGAGGGCAACGGCGACCGCGCCGACCTGAAACTGGCGCAGGAAGACGCGGATGCCGTGGCCAACATGAAGGCCGCGGGGATCCCCGTCGTGGTGATTCTTCTCTCGGGCCGGCCGATGATCCTTGGCCCGGTGCTGGATCAGGCCGACGCGGTAATCGCCGCCTGGCTGCCCGGCACCGAGGGCGCGGGCATCACCGACGTGCTCTTCGGCGACTTCAAACCGAAGGGGAAACTTTCCTTCGCCTGGCCGCGCTCCATGGAGCAGGTGGCGAAACACCCGGGAGACAAGGATTACGATCCGCTCTTCCGCTTCGGCTACGGACTGACCTACTAAGCGCGGGGGCAGAACTTCTGAGTCATGAGCGGCGTATGGAAGACGCAGCCGGATCCGGTTATAGAACCGCGCCTTCGGCGTAGTCCGCCGCGGGAGTCCGCCGGCGGCCCACAGGCCGCTCAGTAATAGTAAGTGATTTGCTTTTTCATATCCGCCTCCGCCGGAGCGCGTCCTAAACGACCAGTTTGCGGCCGTTTCTGAGTTGGGCGCGCAATACGTTCCGGATGAGCTGGCAGGCTTCTTTTACTTCCGGGAGAGTCAGCGAACAATGGATCTGTTTGCCATCCCGGCGCGTGGTTACGACGCCGGCCGACTTGAGAACGGAAAGATGCTGGGAGACGTTCGGCAGGGTAATACCGAGTGCCGACTGGAGGTCGGAGACCGTGTGCTCCCGCTTCGCCAGCAGGTCCAGCATCCGCAGCCGCGTCGAGTTGGCGAAAGCCTTGCAGATCCGCACCTGCATGTCAAAGATCTGTTCTTCCGCCTCCGGGCTCTGGCCTTTGCGCATGGAATCTCCTGACTGCATTTTATAACGGATACATACGTCTGGTTGTCCGTTCGGCATTGTCAGGGGCATGGCCTTTCACTCCGCGCCGGCTTGGCCGTTGCCGGAACTGCCCGTGACCATCGCTCGCAAGAGCGCACCCGGCGTCGGTCCGGTGGTGGCTAAATAGAGGTGGCCGATCAGGAATGCCAGGAAGAGATAGGTGCCAAGGGTATGAGCGGGGCCGAGAAGCCAAAGGCCGCCAACCCTGTCGAACACATTCGGCCACCTGTCCGCGCCCCACATCAGCACACCAGTAACAATCTGAGACGGGATCAGGATGTTCAGGAGCACAAGATAGGTGACCTTCTGAAGCGGGTTGAGTTTCCGGCGCGGGTCCGTCTCCAGAGGGTGGCGCTCCCCTTTGAAGATACCGTACAGGTAGAACCGCGCCTGCCGGACCGCGGCCCCGGTGAAGTCGTCCATCCTGGGCAGAAAGTGATGATACTTTTCCGCAGTTAGATGATAGAAAGCGCCGAGAAATGCGTTGATAATCAGGAATGCTCCCAGCCAGGCGTGCCAGGTTATCGCGTGGGCCATCGAGCCCAGGAACCGCAACCGGTCGGGATAGTGAATGGCCAGGCCACTTACAATCAGGAGGCCCATCAAGGCAGCCTGGAGCCAATGCCAGATTCTTTCATGAAGGGTATACAGCGGGGGCGCGGCAGGTGTCATAATCGACCTTTCAACAGGCGAAGAATTCCGTGCAGAATACTGAAAAGCGCGGCGGAGGCCACCGATAGCCATCCGAACCACTCGACCCACGGCGACCGGCTATTCCCGATGATGTAGAAGGACTGGAGCAGGACGCGGTTGTCGAACGCCGGCTCCTTGCCCTCAAAGTTCACCACGTCGATCTTCCGGCCGCGGTAAATTACCGGCACATTTTTGGGCAGGAAGGTGTTCAGGTCCATAGGACGGTGTAACATGCTCTGACTGGAATGGCACGCCGTGCATTCCCTGATTGCCTGCCCCTTCCCCACGATGCTGTGACTCATGGCCCAGGGCGCCACTTCGATTCGCAGTTCGGAATCGGTTACCCCGGAGTACTGCCTCAGAAGTCCCTGGACGAGAGCGATCTTTTCCGGCGTGTCGTAGACGGCCTGCGGGATGTCGATGATTCCGTCCTTGTCCGCGAATGCCTTGACGACCCCGGCGCGATACTTCCACTCCCCTTCCGCGGGCCGCTGTTCGAACAGCGCCTGCTGGACCTGCCACGTGAAGACCGGCCGGTTTTTGGCGCGGTCGAACCAGTAGACGCCGGTGATCAGGTTCGTGGGCCGGATCTGCATGTGGTTATTCTTATCCGGGGCCGGGATGTAAGCAGGCAGGTAGCCGGTCACATCGGATTCCGGGTCCACGATGCTGCCGTCGATGCCCCGGAACGTGACGCGACTGGTGCCGGTGTCCATCAAAAAACCCCAGTCATCGCTGCGGTAGGCCCAGAAATGCACCGCCGGTATGTGGCAGGTCTGGCACGCCAATGCCTGAAAATGCCGGCTTTTGTAAGGCAGGAAAGCATGTCCCTTCTCCGCATCATGGCAGTCGCCGCAGGCCCGCATGGTGTTGTGGCGGGTAACATTGACGGTCTCGGGAGGGATGTTGCCGCGCGCGAAATTGTGGTCCGGGCGTTTCAGGTATACCGCCAGGTCTTCGGCGACGGGCTTGTACCGGAGGTTCTTTTTAGGATCTTCCTGGAGCATCCTCCCCGGATTATTCGGCGAGAAATGGCAATCGATGCAAATCAGGCCCTTGGCTGCGTGCGCATCCCACGGGTAAGTCATGCTCTCTTTGCCGACTATCTTGGGCGACAGCGTATCGCTGATTTTGGCGCCGTTATAAATCCAGCCGGCCTTCTCGGTGCCGCGCAGGATATCGGCGTGTTGAATGGCCTGAATCGCCGTGGCATTCCTGGCCGTGAAGCCGTGGCACATCGCGCAGTTCTCTAGTGCCGGGTCGGACAGGTTGAGGGCGCCGGCTTTCACGGATCCCTCCGGGGTGAAGGCCGCGCGGTTGTAGCTGAAGCCACCGGTCGCGTTTACCGTCACGATTCCGCTTTCGGCCAGCGTCGCCGTGTTCGCCCACCGGAAGTTGCCGGCGCCCATCTCTTTCTTTCGCGCGGCCCGGCTTGCCTTAGGCACGTGGCAAAGAAAACAGTCCGCCTCGGCGATTCCGCTCTTCGCCCAATCCCAGGCGACGACTTGCCCTTTCTCCCGATCACGAATGGTGTAGCTGGGGTCGAGCGCGCCCGCCGGCGCGGCGCCCGGGGCCAGAAAGCGCTGGCCGCGTAAATCATACTCCGAGATGCCTCCGCCTGTGTGGCAGCCACCGCACTTAGTCAGCCACTCAGGCTGGCTCATGTCCGCGTCGGAGGGATCGGTGATGCCGGAATGAGTCAATTGACGATTCGGAATGATGGAGAATTTCCCGAACATGCCCGGCGACGAATTGAAGGCCGGTACGCCGTGGGAAGCAAGGAGCGCCGGATCCATCTCCGCCTTCCCTTGCTGAAAGTGAAAGCTGTTGGCGATGAAGTCGTAGTCGTGACAGTCGCCCCCGCAAGTCCGCCTGGTGCTGACCGGCTCGCCCGATTCCAGGACGTTGCGGCCGGCATCGTCTTTCAGAATGACCGCGGGATGGGCCAGCCTGGGAGGCGTGGACGAACCCTGGCCGGCGGGTTCCTGTGCCGGCAAGGCTACGAGGAGCAGCGCCAGCCCGGTCGCAGCCCGCAAAGGGGCCGGCCAGGGTCCTCTCGATACAACTCTGTGATTTTCGTGCATGGCTTATCTCCCAATCCCGCGGGGCCGAGGCGTTCTACTTACCGCAGGTCTCCGGCTGGGGCGAATCCGCGGCGTGGTTGATCAGAAAGACCTGGACGTCGAGCAGTTTCGCATCGTCCATGAACTTAGTGAGCGGTTCGGCGCCGCCCGCATGCTTGGCCTTCTGGAAATAAGTGCGCCATTGCGCCTGCGTCTTGGTAAGCGGCGACACCTCGCCGCCTTTCGCTCCCTTGGCGTGGCAGTCCTTGCACAATTGGCGATAGTAGGCGCGGCCTTTCGTCTCGCTCCCTTTCGGCGGATTGGTTCCGGCGGCAGCCAGCACGGAAAGCAGCGCAACAACGGCCAGCGACGCGGCGGTGACAATAAGGAAACGAAGTGCACGGTATTGATAAGTCATTGGTATCTCCTGTTACTAACTGGATGGCGGGGCGGTTAACCGTCCCGGAAGTTCTTTCGCTCAGAAACGGGTCGTCATGCCGAGCGACACCATGGTGGCCCGGACATATGTCGGGAAACCGAGCGTGGGGTTGGAATCGAGCGCCTTGGGCGCCCCGAGGTGCCAACCCGATCCGGAATAATCGTAGTTGTACCTGATGAAATCGGCCTTGAAAATGAAGCGGCTATTGATGCGGTGTGTGAGGTACGCTTCGTAAACGTTGCCGCGGGTGTCCGTCTTGGGCGCAATGATGTCATCCGACGCCTGGGCGAAATTGAACCAGTACTGGCTGCCGTGATTGAATTCGAACCCGATCTTGGTCCGCTCATCATTCGGCAAGTTGTACCGCAGACCCGCCAGGACCATGTATCCGGCGTGGTTCACAGGAGTTTCGAACGGGTCCGACATGAGCCCGCCAAACGGAGTTGTCTGGCCATTCGGGCGCGTAGCCGACATATTGCCGCTGGTATAGAAATCGATGGCCTTGGCTTTGTGAGTTATGTTCATACCGAACAGGTGAATGCCGCCCAGGTTCGCCGAGGGGGTGTACCGCATCACCACCGGCGCGTTTACCGGGTCGCCGGTGAGCGGGTTCACGGTCAGCACCACCGTGCCGTCGAATCCGTCCGTCACATTGAAAGCGTGGGCATAGGTGGCTTGCACCAGGGTGTCTTCGGTGTTCCAAAGATCCAGGTTGGCTCCCAGAAAGTGACTGTCCTTCAGCCGGTCCTGCGGCATCTTGAGCAGATTTCCGTTGCCCCAGCCGGATTCGTAACCCAGCCCCCAGCACAGCCGCCAGATCATCTTGTCGGACAACTTATAGCCCACCGTGATTCCGTCGAACTGATAATCGATCAACGATCCCGACGGGGTTCCGCCCCTCAGTTCGTCCTGGCGGTAATTCATGGGCGGCCCTCCGGTGGAAGGACGCCGGCCGATCGAAAGATACAAGTTCGAGCCGCCGATGTTATTCCAACTGAAGAATGCCCGCTCCACCCGCAGTTGGTCGGAATTCGGTACGCCCGCCGTGGTTCCATCCACATTCATCGAGGTGGGCTGGCCGTCAAAGACCTGCACGCCCGTCGAATCCCCGAAGACCTTGTACATGCTCAACCGGCCGGTGAAGGAAACATTGTCCGAGACCTTGGCATCGAAGTTCAGCCTTAACCGGTTGGTGAACAGCGCGTCGTTGTTATTGTTATACGCGGGAGTGAACGTGGAGGGCATCAACATCCCGAAGAGTTGCTGCTGCATCGGCGCCGGAAATGAGGCCATACCCTGTTTGAGCTGGCTGAACGTCAGGTTATTGGTGAACTGCAGATAGTTCGCGTAATTCGAGCTGACGGTATTATTGATTTCGGCGAGGCTGGCCGGCGGACGGCCCAGAATCGGCATGGCAAACATGGTCCTGACGACCAGGTTCTGTAGCTGCATTCCGTCGTAGTGCGAAGGCACTCTGCCGATGATGCTATGAGCTTCGAACCGGTAGTCTCCGCTGAAATGCAGGCGGTCAAGGGCCTGGCCGCGTTCGGTGTCTGAAACCCGCTGATCCAGTTCCTTGAGGGAAGTAGTTACTTCGGAAGCAGCGGGTGCCGGCTGTTGCTTCTGTAACTGGCTTTGGTGTTCCTCGGCTTTCAGCCGCTCTTCCAGTGCGGCGACTTCTCTTTTCAGTTTCTCCAGTTCCTGTTGTAGCGTCTCCGGGCTGGCGGCTCCAGGGGACGCGGCTGTACCATCGGTCGCAGCCTTGGCGGCGGTATCGCCGGTTGGGGGGGCGGCATCTGTACTGGCTCCCCATGCCGGGCCGGTCAACCCGGCCAGCATAATCAGTGTGAGGAAGAAAGCGATTTGGCGCATGAGTTTTACCTAGGCCGGATGCTATCAGATATGAAACTCGGAAATCAAGCAATTGCGAAATTTCGCAAGTGTTGATGTATGTTGAGGACAAAACTGCCGAGGAGTTCCTCACCATGTGAAAAACCGATGTTGAAGATACGGTCAACCGGGGCCAATTTGAGACCCGTGAGGTAAGTGGGCTGAAGGTGCGGCATGGTTCGGCGTCTAGCGGGAGTTTACTGAGAGGTCGCCAGTAGCCCACCGTTCATTCCGCGAAACTCTTTCCAGCAGAAGGACATGGAACACTTCGTTTCGATCAGTTTTTGTATTACTCTATATAAAACATTTCTATAGCAAAATGTTTCTATCCCTATTTGACTTCTCGCGGAAGCGGCGTATACGTGTATTACCCTCTCCTCCAAAAACTGAACGACATACTACCCATCAACAACGGCTTTCTGAAGTCACGATCTATTACCCCTTCCATCCCTTGCGTACACACAGTCTGCCAGTAGTCAGGGCGTACGACTCTCACGAAGAGGTCTATTATGTCTTG
>JARLGM010000106.1 GCA_031292755.1 Candidatus Sulfopaludibacter sp. | reverse complement strand
ACTCCGCATCTCCGCGTTGAGCTTTCTTTGTGCTTTTAGTACTTCGCCAGTTCCTCGAAGTCTACATTGCCGCCCGAGATTACGACTCCGATGGTGCGGATGCCCGGCGGCAGTTTGTGGAACAGGACGGCCGCCACCGGCACCGCGCCGCTCGGCTCCGCCAGAATCTTCAGATGCAGCAGCAGGAATTTCACCGCGGCCCGAATTTCGTCGTCCGTTACCAGCAGAATCTGTTCGACCAGGCTCCGCATCACGGGAAACGTCAGGTTCCCCGGCCTCGGAGAGCGCAGGCCATCCGCGATGGTGTGCGGATGCGCCACGGTAACCTGTTCGCCGGCCTTCATGGAAAGAAACGTATCGTTGGCGCCTTCCGGTTCCGAGCCGAACACGCGCATCTCCGGGTACAGTGCCTTGGAGATGGTGGCGCTGCCGGACAACAGGCCGCCGCCGCCGGCCGGCGTGATCAGGGCGTCCAGAGCGCCGGTCTCTTCAGCAGTTCCATGGCGGCGGTGCCCTGCCCGGCCATGATCAACGGATGATCGAAGGGCGGCACCAGCGTAGCGCCGCTCTCCTTCAGAATTCCCGCGGCCAGCGCCTCGCGGCTCTCGGTAAAGCGATTGTAAGTGACGATGTGCGCGCCGTGGGAGCGCGTGGCTTCCATTTTGGAGCGCGGCGCATCCTCAGGCATCACGATGGTCGCCTTGGCGCCCACATGTTTGGACGCAATCGCCACGGCCTGGCGTGATTCCCCGAAGAGTAAGTCACGATTCCGCGCGCGAGTGACTCGCCGGGCAGTGACAAAATCATGTTGGAAGCACCGCGGATCTTGAAAGCGCCCCCGCGTTGCAGGTTCTCGCACTTGAAGAAGACACGGACGCCGGCTTCGGCGTCGACGTTCGGAGAAGTCATCACCGGAGTCCGCAGCGCCAGCGGCCGGATCCGCTCCGCCGCCGCGCGCACATCCTCAGCCTGAATCGCTAATTGCATCAAAGACATTGTCTCATCTGAGTTTCCATCAATGAAGACGGAAGTCGAGCATGGTGGCGCTCCACGGAGCGTAGCCACGGGCGGCGGAGGTGGGGTCCTCTTCCAGTTGAAAGGCGATATCGATGTGCGCGCCGGGGGGCAGTTCGCCCGCGCGCGCTGCAAAATTCCAGGCCTTCAAGGTGAGTATCCGGCCATTCTTGCGCACGGTGAGACGGAGGTGCTTCTCCTTCATCACCACGGGTGGACGCGCCACCTCCACATCCAACGCGGCAAACTGCGGGGAAGGATTGCCGTGTCCGAACGGCGCCAGCGAGAAGATGTCGGCCACCGCCTGGTCTGTCAGTTCGCGCGGCTCGACCACTGCATCGATCTCAATCTGGCGTAGAAAATCTTCGGGCTTCAGCCGTGCGGCCGCATAGGCGTTGAAGCGGCGGCGGAACTCCTCTACCTGCGCGAGATCCATGGTGACGCCCGCGGCATGTTTATGGCCGCCGAATTTCCGGAACAGCTCGGGCATGGATTCCAACGCTTCCAGCAGGTGAAATGCCGGGATGCTGCGGCCGGAGCCCTGCACCAGGCCATCCTCCTCATTGCGCCCGAGCACGAACACGGGCCGGCGCAGCCGCTCTACCAGGCGAGCGGCAACAATGCCCAGCACACCGCGATGCCAGGTCTCGTCGTAGTACACCAGGGCGGCGGCGGAGTCTTCCACCGCGAGAGTCGCGCAGGCCTCACGGATTCCCAGTTCCACCTGCTGGCGCTCGGTGTTCTGATCGTGAAGCTGCCGGGCTAATTCGCGGGCGCGCGCCGCGTCGTTGGTCAGGTATAGCTCAATCACCGCGTTGGCCGTATCCATGCGGCCGGCGGCATTCATGCGCGGCGCGATCTGAAACGCTACCTGGCGCGCGGTGGGAACCGAGCCATCGGTGAATCCAGCCACGTCCAGCAGTGCGCGCAGTCCGGGATTGCGGACGTCGTGGAGCCCTTCCAGCCCGTGCTTCACGATCACGCGGTTTTCGCCGGTGAGCGGGACCACGTCCGCCACCGTGGCAATGGCCGCAATCTTGAGGAACGATTCACACACCCGCCGCAGTTTGGCGTCGGGCCAGCCCAGCGTCGCCAGCAGACCCTGGACCAGTTTGAAGGCCACGCCCGCGCCGCAGAGATTCTTTTCCGGGTAGGGGCAATCCGGCCGATTGGGATTGAGCACGGCCAGCGCGGGCGGCAGTTCGCTTTCGGGCAGGTGATGATCCGTTACGATGACGTCGATGCCCAACTCGCGGGCGCGTTTCACCACCTCCGCGGAGCGGATGCCGGTATCCACACTGACGATCAACTTGACTCCGCCGGCCGCCATCGCTTCGACCACCTCGGGGCGCATGCCGTAGCCATCCTTTAAGCGATGCGGGACGTGATAATCCGCTGCGCCTCCGGCCAGCTCGATGGCCTTGCTGAGGAGCACGACCGACGTGGTGCCGTCCACGTCGTAATCGCCGTAGATCAGGATTTTTTCCGAACCGGCAATGGCGCGGCGGATGCGTTCGATAGCCACGGGCATGTCGCGGAGCGCCAGCGGATCGAGCAGGTCATCCAGCGACGGGTGGAGAAACCGGCGAGCCGAGGCTGGATCTCCCAATCCGCGAGCGGCCAGCACCTTCGCGGCCGCGGGGGCGATTCCCAAGTCTGCGGCCAGCGCCTCCACGCCGGGAGCTTCGGCGGGGAACACCCAGCGGCAGCCGCCCTTTGCCAGTTCAGTTTTTGGAGTAGAAGCCGCCAAGAGTATCGTCTTCTTCGATATCGTTGTCGCCCGCGCGAGCCATCAGCTCCTCTTCGATTCCAAGGAACTCTTCGTACCAGTCCGGCTGCACTTCGTAAACGTGCAGGCGGGATTCGTAATCGAAGGCCAATTCAAGCGTACAGGTGACGCCCTCGAACGCCCGCAAGTCGTGCAGGCGCGATTCGTAATCGCGATATTCTTCCCGGGACAACTCGCATTCGTCAAGTTGCGCGGCGAGTTCATCCACTTCGCCGGCGTCGAATTCGCGGCTGGCAAAGAGGATCAGCTTAACCCCGATCTTCTGCGCGACTTCCAGAAACATCTGGTAATCGGGGTGCCGTTCGGCGTCCCAGAGCACCATGGGCAGGCCCTCGAGGCCGCCCGGGCTGCCGTGGAAGACGGCGAACCCAGTGGCGTTAAGGTACTCCAGGATTTCCTGTTTCAACGTGTCGAGATTGAGATCCACTTTATGCCTCAGCCCTTGGCCCACACCAGAATATCAGAGGGTGCAGCCACGTCGCGGGCAGACGGCGTGACGATGGTTTTGGGCCCGATATAGATTTTGCGATTTTCCCTGACGGCCTGGCGCACGTCGGCCTCGCACACGAAATCCACCGGTTTCGGCGGCGGTGGAGGTGGAGGCTGGGACGGCGGCGCCGCTTCCTTGGACAGTCAACTGTATCCGCCTGAAGTTCCGGCGGATTCGCGGCGGGCCAGAAAACGGTCCACCACATCGGCCGCGACATTGGGTATCGCCGCCTTGCGCGTCTCGCAAGAACAGGAAGGACCACCCGGCGCGGGTGCGGCGGGCGAGGCGGCCGGTACGGTGAATCCGCGGGAAGCCAGATACTTTTCCACCGCCGCGATCACGGTATTGCGGTCGATGCGGCCGGGCGCGGCCGGAGATGAACCCGTGCCGGCCGGCGCCTGGTTGATATCCAGGGGCATTTCGAAAGCTTCCTCCGGCTTGCGCGCCACGTAGGCCAGGCGCTTGATATTGATCAGGTGCTGCGGCCCCACGTTATCGCTGGTGATATTGCCGGCGGCCGCGCCGCACCCCAGCGTCATGGAGGGAAACACGTTGGTGGTGATGCCCGTGGAGCCCTGCGGCGCAGGCGTGTTCACCAGCACGCGCATGGCCGGCATGCGTAGGCCGTACTCGCGGATGCGGGCGTCGTTCCTGGCGTAGATGACCGCGGTATGCCCCAGTCCGCCGAACTTCAGCAGCGCGAAACAGGTCTCGAGGGCCGTGTTGTAATCGCCCACGAAATGCAGCGAGAGCACGGGCGAAAGCTTCTCCATGGAGAGCGGGTACTGCTTGCCCACTCCGCCGATCTCACAGCAGATGATGGAGGTGTCGGGCGGAACTTCGAAGCCCGCCATGCGCGCCAATTTTGTCGGCGCCTGGCCGACGCACTGCGGATTGATGGTCCAGTTGCGGGTGACCAGCAATTGGCTCAGCGCTTCTTTTTGCGCGCCGGTGGCGATGTGCGCTTTGTGTTCTTTGAGCAGGCCGAGCAGGCGGTCGCGCAGAGAACTCTCCGCCACCAGCGCCTGTTCGCTGGAGCAGACTGTGCCGTAATCGAAGCTTTTACCGGCCACGATCTTGGCCACGGCGTCGTTCAGGTCCGCCGAGGTGTCCACCAGCACCGGGACGTTTCCGGGTCCCACGCCGAAAGCCGGCTTGCCGCTGGAATACGCGGCCTTGACAATACCCGAGCCGCCGGTAGCCAGAATGACGCCGGTTTTTTCGTGGCGCATCAGGGCGTTGGTGCCCTCAATGGTAGCGGTGTCGATGCACTGGATGATGCCTTCGGGCGCGCCCGCCTCGACCGCCGCCTGGTACAGAATCGACACGGTGGCGCAGGTACACTTGTGGGCGCGCGGGTGCGGGCTCACCACCACGGCGTTGCCGCCCTTGAGCGAGATCAGCACCTTGTAAATGGCCGTGGAGGTGGGATTGGTGGTCGGCAGCACCGCTGCCACCACGCCTACCGGTACGCCGATTTCCACCAGTTTTTCGTCCGGCAGTTCGCGCAGAATCCCGATGGTCTTCATGCCGCGCATGCGGCGCGGCAGCCAATCGCAATTCAGCAGGTTCTTGACGTACTTGTCTTTGGCATTGCCGTAGCCGGTCTCTTCGACCGCCATCTCGGCAAGTGGCCGGGCATTGGCGCGGGCGGCGGCGGCCATCCGCTCCACAATCGCGTCCACCTGCTCCTGGGAATACGTCCGGAACTTCTGGTGAGCCTGCCAGGCCGCTTCGACCTTGGTGCGGACCTCCTGAATGGAGAGCAGGTCGGTATCGGCGAGCATTGCGCCTTACTTCTTCGACCCCCCGAACACGGGGAGCACCTTCTCGACTTCCTCGTGAGGACGGGGAATGACGTGGACACTGACCAGTTCGCCGACGCGCCGCGCCGCCGCGGCGCCCGCATCGGTGGCGGCCTTGACCGCGCCGACATCGCCGCGCACCATGACGCAGACCAGGCCGGCGCCTACGAATTCCTTGCCGGTCAACACCACGTTGGCGGTCTTGACCATGGCATCCGCAGCTTCGATCGCGCCAATCAAACCCTTTGTTTCAACCAGGCCAAGGGCCTCCATTTGTCCTCCAGTTTCAAAGCGAACCCTTACCGTATCACAATTAGCACGCGACTTGCTCAGCCGCGCCCTCCGCTCAGGCGCCGCCGAAGATGACGCGGCGCTCGGCAGGGGGCAGGTACAGACCTTGCAGCCGGACAGGCTCGCCGATGTCCTTGAAGAGCAGATCGCCATCGCCCAGCAGGTCCTCCGCGCCGCTGCGATCCAATAACATTTTGGATTCAATCCGGCTCGTCACGCGCAAACCGACCCGGGCGGGGATGTTGGCTTGCAGCGCGCCCTTGACGATCTCGCGGCTGGGCTGCTGGACCGCCAGCACAAGGTGGATACCGGCAGCCCGCGCCTTCTGGCCGAGCCGGCGAATCCGTTCCTCGATCTCCTTGCGGTCGCCGAAGAGCAGGTCCGCGTATTCCTCGCAGACGCACACAATCCGCGGCAGGCGTCCACCGCTGCGCTGCAACTCGGCAAGGTGATCGACCCCGGCCGCCTGAAAAACACGGTAGCGCTTCTCCATCTCATCCACCAGGCGATCGAAGACGCCGACGGGTTGCACTTCATCCGGATAGATGATGCGCCGGTCGCCCCAGAGGTATGGCGAACCGGCAAGGTCGTTAAAGGCGTTGCGCTTGGGATCGACCAGCAGCAATTGCAGCGTCTGCGGCGTGTTGGTCACCAGCAGACCGGCGATCATGGCGCGCAGCCACTCGGTCTTACCGCTCCCGGTGGCGCCGGCCACCAGCAAGTGGCAGTCTGCCGAATCGGCCAGGTCGGCCATCCGCAGATTGCCTTCCAGGTCGAGTCCCACGGGCAGTTGGGAGCACCCCAGAATCGGGTCGGCCGCCGGTAGCTGGCCGCGGACCGCGGCGAACAGGACGGGTTCGCGATCGGGACGCGCCACATCCACCACCAGGCGGCTGCCGGCGGTATGGATGAAAGGCGGCGCTTGCAATCCGAGGCGCAATTGCACGGCTCCCGCCAGCTTCCGGACGGATTCCGGTCGGACGCCGCGCGCCGGCTGAA
Organism: Candidatus Sulfopaludibacter sp.; assembly: GCA_031292755.1. Taxonomy (GTDB): domain Bacteria; phylum Acidobacteriota; class Terriglobia; order Bryobacterales; family Bryobacteraceae; genus Sulfopaludibacter. Next base: position 20,087 of record JARLGM010000106.1, on the reverse strand, counting down.
CCGGAAACCGCAGGAAAGCCGGGCCGACGATGGGATCTCCCAGCAGTTCCGCCGGGCTGTTGTATTCGCGGAAGACAGCCACCAGTCGGCGCCCCAACTCCGCATGCTCCTGCTTGTTCGCCGCCGGTTGGACCGCCGGTTGGGGGGTAGGCGCCGGTGCGTGAGCAGCCGGCTCAGGCCCCGGAATGACTCCCGCCAGCCGGCCGATGAGCGCCTTCAGTCGCGCTTCCACCGGCCTGAGTTCACGCGGCGAGAACACCTTCTGCTCCAGTTGGGGGCGGAAGTGAATCAGAGCCAGGGACCCGGGAGTACGCTCTCCCGCCGCCAGCATCTGGTGATACAGGCAGGCTTGCGCCAGGTCGGCTTCGCGGGCGGATTGTCCGGTCTTCAATTCCGCCACGCACCACCGGTCGCTACCCGGCAAACGGAATACCACGTCGGCCACGCCGGTGACGTCTACGCTGTCGGTCCAGCCCGGTTCCTGTAACCTCCACGTGAGCGGCTCCTCGGCGGAGATCATCAGGCCTTCGCCGCCATCCCCTGAAGTGGAGAATGCGCCCGTCCGCCAGGCCTCGTGGAGAATAGTCGCCAGCCATTGCGCGAGCCCTTTCAGGGAGTCCCAGAGATCCATCACTTCTTTGGTGGCTGTCTGCAAAGCCGCCTGATTGGCCTCGATGCGCGGTCCCAGCAACAGCCGGTAGATATGATCGCGCAGGCCGGCGCTCCATTCTTCCGCCGAAGCATTGCCGCCGGGCAGCGCCGCGCGCGCATGCAGCCGGGCGTCGGAGCCGAGCAGATCGCCGAAGATCTCGTGGAACAGCGCGCCCGCCAGCCGGCTGCTGGAACTGGGCAGGCCGTAGACCGGCCCTCCCGCCGCGCGGAGGATTTCGTCGCGAACCTGGCGGACGGGCAGTTGTACCGGCATGGTCAGGAACGAGCCGTGGGCACCAGGCGATAGAGCAGCGCCGGTGGCCCTTCCAACAAGCCCGCAAAGTCTCCGGATGCCCGCACCGTTTGCCGCACCAGGGACGCATTCTGCCGCGTTTCGCGAGCCGCGTCATCCAGGGTAATCAGGCAGCGCTCCTGCACCAGGGCGAGCAGGTCTTCGCGAAGCTGCGGGTTCACCGGCGAATCCGGCTCGGGTCCGGCGATGTTCTCCACCAGGTGCTGCAGGCTGGAAGGCATACTTTGCGCGATCCAATCCTGGACGGTCTGCGGGCTGATGGCAGCGCCGTCCTGCGTCAGATCGCCGGAGCGGGCGTCGGCCAACAGGCTGCGGAGTGCTTCCAGGGCCTGCAACGCCTCGATGGACGGGCGGACGACGCGCGCGCCTGCCCGGGTCAGATCGTCCAGGTAACCCCGCGTGGCGCGCGCATTCCGGCTCACCGCCAGGCGAGGGTCCCGCAGCAGCACCAGGCGCGCGGCGGGTGCATTCCGTGTGGAGCCGCCAAGCCGCCGCAGCCTGGCGGCCAGACTGTTCATGTTCCGCTGGTTGCAGAGGCTAAGGTCGATCTGGCCGGCAGGGGATTCGAGCCGGAAGTCGATGTCGCCCTTGCCGGTTCCGCCCTTCCACTTCCCGCGGCTGGCCGCCCCCAGGAGCGCCGGAATGCCCTGCGCCAGCACCTCGTCCACGTCGCCCTGCGAGATGGATTCCACGGCGGCATCCATGCGGCTCTCCCATTCCTGCCGGAGGAAGGAGTCCAGCGGAATTGGCGGCCTCGCACCGGTCCGGCGTTCGCGGTCGAACAACTCGGCCGCCTTGGCAAGCACGTTGCGCGCACTGGCCAGGCCTTCCGCATTGAAGACCGTCTCAAACTCCGCCGGCGGCGGCCAGACGAGGCCGTGCCCTGCCGCTTCGATGCGGGCTTGGATGAGCCGCATGGCGTCCCGCCTCCCCAGCAGCGGCAAAAGCGCCTGGTGCTCGGCAATGCGGTCGAAATCCGCGCGGCGGAACATCGGCTCCACGGAAGATTGCATACACGAGATGAGCACCAGGTTGGTGGTTTCGTCGTGCAGGGTGCTCACCGCGCCGCCAAATGCCAGAAAGCCGGAAAGGTCGCCCGGAGTGGTTTCCAGGGCCTCGATCTGATCGAAGCACAGCACCATCGGCATCCTCGCGCCGGCCAGGCGCGCCAGCATCAGGACCATCTCCCGGGCAGCGTATTCCGGTTCCGATTCCTGGGTGGCATCCTCGGCAATGCCGAGCCGGTCCAGATCGGCCGCGGTCAGCGAGTCGCCGCGCAGCCAGGCGCGCACCAGGACCAGATCCTGGCGCTGGGCGAGGCGCCGCAGAATCTGCCCCAGCGCGGGCGAGAGACCGGTCTCACCGTCCAGGCTGTCGAAAAGGGTCAGCGACGCCAGGCTGCTCTCCGGCAGGCTGCGCAGCATGACGCCCAGCGCCCGCGCGAAGGCGCGCTCATTCCAGGGCAGGCCGGACGGCCACTCCTGTCTGCAACGGTCCAGCAGACTCCCGTGCGACCCCGGACTCGCCAGCACGCGATACAACAGGCGTTCGAGCTGCATGCTGCCGTCCGCTGCCGCTCGCATGAGGTCGTCGGCGATGCGCCGCCGCAAATGGCGCCAGATCATGTTGGCCGTGGTGGAAAGCCGGATATACACGAATAGCGTTTCGCGCATCCGTTCGTCCGGGCTCCGCACCAGGTAGGCGCGCAGCCGGCGCATCAGGTGCGTTTTGCCGCTCCCCGGCGCGCCTCGCACCAGAACCGCGGCGGTCCCCTGTCCGGCGAGCGTGGCTTCGATGGCTCGCCGGCACGCGTCGAAGGCCTGCATGCCGATGTCGCCTACGTCGGCTTCGGGAAGCTCCCAGGCATCGCCGGCAATCCAGCTACGGAATGGATTCAGCATCGGCGTCTCGCAAGCCTATCACCACGAAGTAATTGCCGGATCCATCAGTCACCAGTTGGTTCCTGGCCTCTTCGCTCAGCCCCAGCGGATAATCGTGTTGGTCCAGGTACACGCGGCGCTGCCGGTACAGCCCAAGGACGGCGGCGTCAAACGCAGCCTTGTCCGCGAGCTGGATGCCGAGTTCCTCGCGCAATTGACTCACGCCGATACCGCCGGGCCGGGACTTCAGATACTGCGCGATCCGCTGCGGCAGGTCGCCCACCGGCTTTTCGCCGCGCAGGGCTTCCAGGATCTGTTCGCGCGTGATCCCATATGCATTCAGCCTGGCCGCCAGCGCATCCAGTTCCGTTTTCAGCTTGCCCACATAGGCGCCGGCCGCGGGCGGCTTCCGGCTATACTTGGGCCGCGTCCGCCCCGGAGGCGGATGCACGAACAGCTTATCCGCGGCCACCAGGCCGGTCACCCGCGATTCCACCAGCTCCTGCCGCTGGATGGTTGAGAAACCCGCCAGGGGGCGGCGCAGCTTCTTCTGGAGATCGTTGACGGTGAGCGCCGCTTCCGCCAGTAGATCCGGCAGCAGGGAATCGACCACCTCCCCCGGCTTGCGCGTCCAATAGCGCGCGGGCGCGGCGCTGGTTCGCGGCGGCCAGGGAATCACGCGAGGGTCTTGGCTCAGCATTCCTTCCAGGGTGGCGGAATCCACCCGCGACGAAGAGGGAATTGCCTTCAGGATCTCGCGGCCCGTGAGCGGCCGGTCCGAGCGCCGCAACGCTTCTACTGCATGTGCGAGGGTCTCTGGCGTCTGGGGCTCAAGCGGCGAGTTCATCTGCCTCCAATCGCAAATCTTAGCATGGCGCTATCCCAGGCATGGCTCACTTGCGCAGCCAGAGATAGCAGTGGTTGCCGATACGGCCGGCGCGCGCCGTGCGGAAAAAAAGAAGATCCAGATAGCGCAGCGGGAAGAGGAGCCAGCCCAGCACCCCGTGAGCCGCCGCCCGCCACCAGCGGAAGGGCAGAACCAGTTTCGCATATTCGATGGTAAAGACCAGCAGCGTGGCGGTGGGCCCCGTGCGCCAGCCCTCGGCGACGGGTTCCAGGCCGGCGGCAAGTTCCTTCAGGCCATCCGGCGTGAAGCGCCGGTAGTCCTTCGGATATTCGTGGAAAGGGTGGCAAAAGGGCGTCACCAGGTGAAGATAGCCGCCCGGCGCCAGGACGCGCTGGATCTCGCGCATGGCCTGTTCGGGACGGCGGACATGCTCCAGCACGGCGTCGCATTCCACGCGCTGGAACACGCCGTCAGGGAACGGCAGTTGTTCGGCGTCCGCGGCGAGATCGACGCCGGGCATCGGAAACAGGTCCAGGTTGATATACCCGGCTACCGCGCGGCCCGCGCCGCCGATGTACAGGTTCCAGCGCCCCAGCGGAAAATCTTTCGGCTCGGCGGGATTCATCACGAACGGAGCGGGAGGAGTGAGCCAGCGGCGCAAGCGCGCGCCGAAAGTAGCGGCGCCGCGGCGGCGATAAAGCGCTTCCAGTTCGGAGGTAGAGGGCAAGGGAGCGATCCGCTATCAGCTTACAGTCTTTGTCACCGGCTGGTGTAGAGTCCAGGAATAAACGGGACAGACCTAATTTCCTTAAGTTTAAGCGAGAAGGTCCTTCGAACCGTGTTTGAAGGCCATACCTGCTTTACGCTTCGCGGCGGGACTTGACAACTTCGATGACGGTGGGCAAAAGCGACAGCAGGATGATCAGGACGATCGCCTTATCGAAGTTCTGCTTCACGATGGGGATGCGGCCCAGCCAGTAGCCGAGCATGGTACAGAGAAAGACCCAGCCGGCGCCGCCGCAGACGCTGTACGGCAGAAAGCGGGTGTACGGCATCTGGCCCACTCCGGCGATGAACGCCGCGAAGGTGCGGACGATCGGCACGAAGCGGGCAAATGTGATGGTCTTCCCGCCGTACCGATCGTAGAACGCCTTGGTGCGGGTAACGTATTGCTGTTTAAAGAACCGCGAATCCGGCCGGCTGAAGATGCGCGGCCCGGTCTGCCGGCCCAGCAGGTAGCCGGTGGAATCGCCCATCATCGCGGCCAGCATCAGCACCAGGTTCACGGTGACGATATTCACCGCGCCCGCACCGGCAACCACCCCGATGGTGAACAGGAACGAATCGCCCGGCAGAAAGAAACCCACCAGCAGGCCGGTCTCCGAGAACACCACGGCGAACATCGCGGCGTAACCCCACCAGCCGGAAAGCAGCGTTCCCAGCAGGTGGATCAGCCGGTCCGGATTCGTCAGAGACTTGTAGAGATCGAAAAGTTGGTGGATCATCCGCCGGTCTGATAACTGGCGATCAGCTTCTGCAACGCCTGCTGCTCCACTTTCAACTTGCCCTGCTTAATCAGCATGTCGCGCACGCCGGCTTCGAACAGGGAATTGCGGTCGCGGGCCTTTTGCGATTTCAGGTCGTCGCGAATCTGGATGCGCTGGGCCTCCAGTTGCGACATATCGGGCGCGATGTGCTGGACCACCTTGGCCACCACCTGGCCGTCGGGAATGGCGATGGGCCCGAACAGTCCGCCGTCGGCCGTGCGGAAACCATCCTGGAGATAGGTAGCGGTGCCGAGACCTTCGACCGTGCCGGTGTGTCCGAACTCGGCGCTGGTTTTCGCCTCGAGACCCATGGACTTGGCGGCCTTCTCCAGGTCACCCATGGCCTTGGCTTTGCTCATCAATTCGGTCGCCTTGTCCTGTACCAGGCGGGTTAAGCGGGTGGCGGTGAGGGTTTCCTTGATGGAATCCCTGGCTTCGTCCAGCGTCTGGGGGCGCGCCGGAACCATCCCGGTCACCACGGCGAGCGCCAGTTTGTTGCCCGGCAGAGCGACAGGCTGGGAGACGTCTCCCTGCTTCAGCCCGACGAGGGACTGATTGAAATCGGCATTCACGCCGATTTCCGGAACCGTGCCATCAGGCGCCACCGCATCCGCGCGCACGAGTTGCATATTGAACTCGGCGGCGACTTTTTCCGGGTGCGTGGGATCCTTCTGTAATTCGGCCTGCGCCTTGTCGGAAATCTGCTGCATCAGGTTAGCCACGCGCTGGGTCCTCCACTGCGTGGTGAGGTCCGGCTTGGCCTCTTCGAACGTCTTCAGGTGAGCGTCTTCATGCTTCAGCACCTTCATGACGTGATAACCATAAGTGGTCTTGACCACGTCACTTTCGCCAGGCTTCAGCCGGAAGGCCGCGGCTTTAAACTCCGGCACCATGCCGCTGTCCTGCTGTACCCAATACTCGCCGTTGTTCTGCACCTTGCCGGGATCGTCCGAATTCTTCTTGACCAGATCCGTAATGTTGGCGCCGGCTCTGACCTGCTTCAACAGGTCATCCGCTTTGGCCTTCAGCTTGGCGTCTTCGGCGGGCGTTTTGCCCTGCGTGTTGACCAGAATGTGGACCACCTGAACCCGCTCCGGGGTCTGGAACTGCTGCTTGTTCAGGTTGTACATGGCCTGCAGTTCGTTATCGGTGGGAGTGAGGGTCTGCATCAACTTGGCCTGGTCGGCGAGCAGGATCACCAGATTCTTCTTTTCGGGAACGGTGAACCGCGCCGTGTTGGCCTGGAAGTATTTCTGGATCTCTTCCGCGCTGGGAGCAGCCTCCGCCTTGAATTTGTCCGAGAGCAGCTTGACGTACTGAATCTTGATCTTCTCGTTCTTCTTTTTGTACTCGGCTTCGATTTCCTGCGGCGTGACCACGGTTCCTTCCACCGCAATGTCCTGCAGTCTGTGGATCAGGATCTGGCGTTTGAGATCGGTCTCAAACTGCTCGATGGTCAAATTCTGCTGGGCGAGCATCGCGGCGTAGGCGTCTTTGCCGACGAACTTGCCGTCCGGGAAGAGATTGGGGATGGTCTGGCGTATGGTCACAGCCACATCCGCGTCGCTCACCTCCAGACCGAGTTGTTTAGCCTGGTAGGCCAGAGCCTTCTCGGTAATAGCCTCCTGTACCATCTGGGGAATAAAAGTCGCCACGGCGGAGGCAGGAAGCTGCCGGGATTTCAGGGTGTCCTGGATCAGCTTCTGCATATCCAGCATCGTGATGGTATCGCCGCCTACCGACGCGATTACGGTATCCGAGGTGTTCGAGGCACCGGTACTGTAACTGGGAACCAGATACGTAAGCATGGACAACGCCACCAGCACCAGCAGCGCACCCAAGAGAATGCGCACCGATTTTTCACGGCTGCGGAACAGATCAAACATGCGAGAGAAAACTCCTGTCTAATAAGTGAGGAATATTGATTATAACCGAACGGGAGCGGGCCGTGTTTTACGGCACCTGACGCCGCTTGGGTTTGGGTACGCCCGAATCCTTGCCAGTGAAGGGGAAAACGGGGACAGGCGGCCGTTGTCCCAGTCCGCATTCGGCGTGAACGGCCTGCACCGCCTTTTCCAGGCCATCGCGGCGCACCACCACCGCGATGGTCAGTTCGCTGGCTCCCTGCGCGATGGCGATGATGTTCACGTGAACCCGTGAAATGGCCGTGAAAATGCGGCCTGCCAGTCCGGGCTTGCCCTGCATACCTTCGCCCACCGCGGCCAGCAGGCCGACGTTGCTATCCACCTGGATGGGGCTCAGATAGCCGTGCGCCAGTTCCAGCGCCAGGGCGGATTCCAGCGCCTGCAGCGTGCGGGCCAGCTCTTCGGTGCGCACCAGAAAGCAGAAGTTCTGCCGGTAGCTGGAACTGGAGACCACCAGGATTTCCACGTCCGCCCGCGCTACCGCGTCGAGCGACCGCGCCATCACCTGCACCCCGTTCAATTCGGGACTGCCCGGTTCCAGCGAAACCAGGGCCACGTTCTTCATGGAGGTGACGGCGCGCGCGCCGGAGCCGCCTCCGGCAATCTGCGGGACGATCTTCGTGCCGGGCTTTTCGGGAGCGAAGCTATTCTTACTCCACACCGGGATCTTCTTTTCGGCCAGCGGCGCAAGCGTGCGCGGGTGCAGGACCTTGGCGCCGTTATAGGCCAGTTCGGCGGCTTCGACGTAAGTGACTTCGTCCAGCACCTGGGCGTCCGGCACCAGGCGCGGGTCGGCGCTCATGATGCCATCCACGTCGGTCCAGATCCACAACTCGGCGGCGTCCAGTGCGGCGGCCAGGATGGAGGCCGAGAAGTCGGACCCGCCGCGGCCCAGCGTGGTGGGGCGGCCATCGGCGGTGGCGCCGTTGAAGCCGGTGACGATGGGGATCTTCCCCTGTTCCAGCAACGGCATCAGAACCGCGCGGGCCTTTTCCCGGGTGGGGGCCATGAGGGGGGAGGCGTTGCCGAAGACGGCGTCGGTGACCACCACGCTCCAGGCATTGACAGCGGCGGCGGGCGTTCCGGCGCTGTTGAGGTATTCGGAAACCAGGAGAGCGGAGAGGCGCTCGCCGATGGCGACGGCTTCATCCACCGAGCGCGGCGGACGTTCGTTCAGCATGGCCATGCCGTTGACAATGCGTTCGAATTCGCCGATCAACTCGTGAATGCGCGGCAGAACGGCGGCCTGGCCGCCTTCCGGCAGCAATCCGCGGCACGCCTCCTCGTGGCGTTGGCGCAAGGCGGCGAGGTTCGTGGTGATGCCTGCGCGATCGCCCGCTTCGGCGTGGCGCATGGTGTCCAGAAGCAGGTCGGTGATCTTCGACATCGCGGACACCACCACCGCCACGGGGCGCTTCTTTCCTTCCTGCGCGGCGAGGTTGGCGGCGACCCGCATGCGCTCGGCAGAGCCAACGCTGGTGCCGCCGAATTTCATGATGAGCAGGTCTTTCAACTGAAGTCCTTTCCGTTGGTGATGCGATTGCGAACAATCTTCAACAGGGCCTCCTCCACCTCATCCAGGCTGAGGCCGGTAGAATCCAGATAGATGGCGTCGGGCGCTTGCGAGAGGGGCGAATCGGCGCGCGTGCTGTCGCGCTGATCGCGTTCCCGCATTTGCGCGGCAAGGGCCCGCGGGTCGGGATCTTCGCCTTTCGCGCGCATCTCCGCGGCGCGGCGGCGGGCGCGTTCTTCGGGGTCGGCATCCAGGTAAATCTTGACGTTGGCGTCGGGGAAGACCACGGTGCCGATGTCGCGCCCCTCCATGACGACACTGGCGCGCCGGCCGATCTCGCGCTGCTTGGCCACCATGGCGCGGCGCACGCCGGGAATGACCGCCACCTGGGAGGCGCCGTTGGAAGCTTCGGGAGTGCGGATAGCCTCGGTGACGTCTTCGCCGTTCAGGGAAATGCGGCCGGGAGCGAGCTCGATTTCGGCGGCAATCGAGAGTTGCTCCATGCGGTGCATGTCCGTCATCCCGACATTCTGGCGCAGGCCCCACAGGGCCACCGCCCGGTACATGGCGCCGGTATCGATATAAATAAAGCCGAGGCGGGAAGCCAGCCTCTTGGCAATGGTGCTCTTGCCGGCCCCGGCCGGGCCGTCGATGGCAATGACAACGCGTTTCTGTTGGGAGGGGGTCAACAGAACAGAATAACAGGGTAGGGGTTGGGGGCTGGGGAGGGGGAATAGCGGCTTGGAGTACCAGGCTGAAGGGACTCAGGCAGGTTGGCGGCCGATCAGGGCGCCTGAAAATCAAATTAGGGGAGCCGAGATTCACATGAGATGTCGTCCTCGATGGAACAGGTTTCTCCTTTGCTTATGGCCTGGATGCGACTTTCGTAGAGGGTCAGGCGATCGAGAGGTGGAGGCGCATGGAAATAATTCTCCAGCCCTCAGGCTTCAGACCCGTGAAGTGAAGCACCCCTTCGGTCCGGTGTCGGCGGTACAGCGGTTTGGGCGCTCGCGCGAAACAAGTAGACGACCGCCGCGCCGATAGCGGCAAACAGGAGCCCCATCCCCGGGAAAATGCACTCCTTCGCCACGCTGAAATCCGCGGGATTCACATTGAAGCGAATCTCGTTCGGATCTCCAGGGTTGTGCCGGATTTCATGCCGGCTCCCCGGCGCGTACCGTGCGCGCTCCTGCTCCGCGTCCTGGGGCGAGCTGAAATCCTCCGATGACGGGCTCACAAACTCATTTCCATCAGCCGCATAGCGGAATTCGACGATTACCTCGTAATGGTCGACTCCGCTGGGGTTGTTCCTGGAACTGGACGTGCGGTAGTGTCGAATCCGGTTGCTCGCGACCTGCGCATCGGCGGCGGGCCAAGTCTTCATGACCCTGTAATCCGAGTAGGCCTTCCAACTTCCGATCGCCAGAAAGAGAGCCCCGACCGCGCCGATTAACGCGCCAGCGGCCCGCCCGGTCTGGGCCGGGGAGAGCTTTCTTGCCGGCGCTGGGGTCCGGAGAACCAGCCGCCACGCAAGGAAGAGGACGATCGCCCCCATTCCAACCACCTGCAAAGGCTGCCGAAAAAAATCCAACGTGTAACCGGCATTGGCGACGATCTTTTCGGGGCGACGGGGATCGTAGCGGATCGCGTGCCGGGTTCCCGGAGAGTAGCGGTCTGCCAGCCCTTTCGCGTGAGGATAGCCGCTCGTGCCGGACGCGAGGACCGTCTTTGCGACATACTCCGTGCCCGTCACCGTGTAGCGAAACTCAGCTTCGGGCTGGTAGCGTCCGTCCTGGTACAACACTCGACACTTGGTGACCTGGGCCTCCACGAGCGGCCACGACGTCACAACGGCCAATTGACCGAGGCCCAGCAAAACTCCGCTCCCGAGAAAGAATAAGCTAAGCCCGATCAGAGTCCCGGCAAACAATTTGGCCAACACTCTGATCCATAATGGGACTTTTTTTCCAATCGGTGGCCGGTGGCCTGAGTTTTTCTCTCCGTCGTTCAAAGCGCGCTCCCTCGACGCCAGATTGCAACAGCGCGGCAGACCCGATTATTCATGGATGCAGGACGACGTGTCAACCGCCAACCGTCAGCCGGAATAACGCATCAGCGCCATGAACCCGAAATCCATATGGAATTGCTGGTGGCAATGGAACAGCGAGGGGCCGGGATTGTTGGCCACGACGTCCGCTTCCACGGTCTGCTGGGCCGGCACCAGCACTACGTCTTTGCGGACACCCGAGACCGGCTTGCCCGCGCACGTGACAATGACAGGCTCCATGGTGTGCCGGTGCAGGTGGACCGGATGATCCATGGTGCTGCGGTTGTCGAACACGAGGCGGTTGCGGGCTCCGCTGTGCAACAGGATGGGGTCGGTCCGCGGGTACGATTTTCCGTTGATGGCCCACAGGTTGCCGTCCGTGCCGGGTTCGATGACCAGCGGAATGCGAACGTCCGCCGGCGCGGGCGGCCGGGAATCGCCAAATGCCGCGTAATCCCAGACGTGCGCGGGCGGAGGACTCCACTGGGGCGTTCCGCGGGCCCCGCCGTACTCGACGACAATGCCTGCTCCCGCGGCGCGTTGCCGGTCGTCGGGTTCGCCGAGGATCCACACGCCGGGGCTGGTCATTTCTACTAGCGCATCCACGCGCTCGCCGGGAGACAGATCGACTACCGGCACTTTGCGCGGCGTGGGGACGGGATTGCCATCCAACGCGACGACTGTGAAAACATGCCCGGGGAGCGCGAGGCGGTGGCCCAGAGTGGCGCTGGCGTTGACCATGCGGAAGAGGACGCGCTGCGCATTGCGAACGCGGACCGGTTCGCCGGCGCCGAGGATCCTGCCGTTCACCGAAAAGAGCTTGAATGCGACATCCATGCGCATGTCCGATGCGAAATAGGGCTCCCACTCGTGCAGCATGATGGGCACCTCCAGGTCGTATCGCGCCGGGTCGTTGCGCGGGGCGATGATCGCCATGCCGAACTGGCCGGAGTAAGCGCCGAGGCGCAGATCGTGGCCGGCCATGGCGTGGGTGTGATACCAGCGCGTGCCGGAGGGTTGCGCCGTGAAGGAGTAGCGCCGGCGATCAAGGCCCTGCACCATGGGCGTGCCTTCTTCGTGGGCGCCATCCACCTCGGGCGGAATATGAAAGCCGTGCCAGTGGACCATCTCGGGCCGGCGCGTGTCGTTGACTACGTCGATGGCGACGGTTTGTCCTTCGTTCATGCGCAGGACGGGGCCGGGGATCTGTCCGTTGTAGGCCAGGGTTTTGACCGAGTGTCCGTGGCCTAGATCGGCGGTTATTTCGCCGATGCGCAGCGTGATGTCCGCCCGGGACAGATCGGCAAAAGCCGGTGCGGCGGCCAGCGCCAGCCATTGTCTGCGAGTGAGCGGCAAGGGATTCAGCGTACCATGACGGCCAGCCTGCCGTAGCAAGCTAAAAGGTGATGCGCGCGGTCAATTGCAGTTGACGCGGGCCGGCCCCTTCCGCCGATTGCAAGGTGGTGATGGTCCCGAACGTGGGGGCGTTCAGGGTCAACGCCGGGTTCCCGTAGTTGGGATGATTCAGGGCATTGGCGGCCGCGAGTCCCACTCGCAGGTGCGCCCGCTCGGTGAAGTTGATGGTTCGGAAAAAGGAGAGCGACACGGCCTGCGTGCCGGGACCGTCAACGGCGCCGATCGGCGCGGTTCCAAACCGTCCAATGTTGTTTGCCGGCACCGCGAAGGCCGCCGGATTCAACCATTGGGAGGCGCTCTGACTCGCCGGGTAGAGTGACGTCCCCAGCGTTCTATCGGCGCGCCCGCTGCCTTGCAGGTTCGGGAAGTTGGTGCCCGAAGGGTCGGCGCCGCTCGCGACTACGGTCAGAAAGGGACCCGTTTGGAACACCAACACTCCGGCCAGTTCCCAGCCGCCGATCAACTGATTCACCACGCTGTGTCCGGCGTGTCCGAACGGCAGATCGTACAGAAACGTAGTCTCAAACCGGTCGCGGCGCGTGTAAGCCACGTTGCCGTAGTCCAGATTCGGGTTCATGGGGTCGGTGAGAGTGCCGCCCCCTTCGCTGGCGAAACCGCCGGGGGCATAGCCGCCGCCATTCGACAGGTTCCTGGCGTAGTTGTAACTTGCCTGGAATTGCAGGCCTTTATAGAACCGCTTGTTCACAGTTACTGTAAGTGCATTATAGTTACTGCGCGCGGCGTTGGTGAGGTAAATGATCTGGGCGAGCAACGGGTAAGGCTCGCTCTTAGTGGCGGTGGCGAAGCCGACCGTATTCGCCGGCACCTGGTCAGGATTCGTTGTAACACCCAAGTCGCTGCCGTGGCTGCCGTCGTAAGAGACACGGAGACCTGTCTGGAAACCTAAGTCACGCTCCACGGTAAAGTTCCACTGCTGCACGTAGGGATCTTTATAGTGAATGTCCCCCGCCAGATCGAATACCTGGGAGCCCGGCTGAGCAAGGTTGGCGGGCAACGCATACGGGAAGCTGTAGAGCGGCTTACCACTGACGATCTGGTTTGTGAATTTGGCGACGTCGCTGGCCTCCACGGCCCATGCTGCGTCGATCAAGCTGCCGAGTTCCGCTTCGATAAATTTTCCGTACCCGCCGCGGATCACCGTCTTGCCGTCGCTGGTGACGCGCCAGGCAAATCCGATGCGAGGCGCAAAATCGAATTTTTCCGAGTAGCGCAGGCTCTGTGGCAGTCCGGCCTGGGTGGCAGTGAGGATCGGGGTGGGCGCGATGGATTGCGCAAAAGCCGGGTTGACCAACGGCACCGCGGCATCGGGAATCACAACAGCGCCGTGGACGGTGACCCCGTTTTGGATGGACGAAGGGGCAAGCAGGAAATTCGCGGTGTTGTTGTAATGGTCGCGAAACGCCGGGTGGTATTCCCAGCGAAGCCCGAAGTTCAGGGTGAGCCGCTGGGTGACTTTCCAATCGTCCTGGGCGTACGCGGCAAAATGTTTGGCGTAGCCATCGGTATCCGGATTGAGAACGGTGGCCATTCCGGAGCTGTCGGGTATGCCCAGCAGGAATGCGCCGAAGGGGCTGCCGATGAGCGAACTGGTGACGGAATTATTGAAAGAGTACGAGCCCATCCGGCTGCTGGCGAACACATTGGTATAGAGGCCGGTCAGATATCGAAAATCGCCTCCTACCTTCACGGAGTGGCGGCCTCGCGTCCATGTGAGGTCATCCAGAATCTGACGGGTATTGGTCCGCGAGATCGTCGTGGTGCCTCCGTTCGTCCCGGTAAAGCCCGTGATTGAGAAACTCGGTGCGGCCGCACCCGGAGGCGGCGGTCCCGCCAGTTGCAACCCCAGGGCCTGTTGAATTCCGGCCGCCGTATAGGGGTAATTGGTTCCCGTGTTCACCCCCGTATATCCGGCGCGCGCTTCGTTCACCAGGTGGGCGGAGATGACATAGTTGTGGGCTACTGTGAGGCCGTAATCGTTTTCCAGCGCATCGCCGCCGCCCAGATTGACCGACCCGCCTGGCTGGCTCAGCGTTTCTCTTCGTTTGTAAGTGAGTCGCGCGAATGCAGTCTGTTTGGAGGTGATGTTACGATCCACACGCAGGTCTCCCTGATTACTGCTGATGGGCGTGGGGAACGCCGTCTCGTAGTTATTCGCAAGCGAATTGGCGGCGCCATAATTCGGCAGCGGGAAGAAGTAATTCGCCGCGGCCGAGGAAAGTGGGGAGATACGATTGGCGGGAATCTGATTGTTCGGGAAAGGCGAACCTGTAGTTGGATCCTTGACCACGGTTTTCGGCAGATAGATCGACAGGTCGCCGGTGCGCATGGCGGCGGTGGGCACGCTGTCGATGATTACCGCCTGATTCGGCCTGCGGAGCCCTTCATAGCTCATAAAGAAGAAAGTGCGATCGGTGCCGTGATAGAGCTTGGGAACAGTTACAGGGCCTCCGAGGAAACCGCCGAAGTCATTCATGACCAGGTGAGGCACGGCCGCCGCAAATGTATTGCGGGCGTCCAGGGACGACGTTTGATTGTTCTCAAACAGGCCTCCATGGAAGACATTGCTGCCGCTTTTGGAGATGGTTGTAATGTCGCTGATGCCGCCGAATTCGGCCGCGTTGTTGATCTCGCTGACACGGATTTCGGCGATGGTGTCAAAGGATGGAAACAGTTCGGATATCGGCGCGCTCCCCTTAGGACTGACGGTGCTGATACCGTCCAGGCTGGAAGATAGCATGCTCGGCTTGGCGCCCGCCACGGAGATGTTCCCACTGGCATCGGTCTCGACGCCGGGTTGTGTGGTGAGGGTGGTGATGGCGCTGGTGGAACCGCTGGCACGAGAGTAGATCGCTACCGGAAGATCGGTCAGTTCGCGCCCCACTTTGGTCTCGGCGATGCTGGAGACTTCGGTGTTTATGGGCGCTTCGGTAGCCGCCGTTACGCTGACTGTCTGCCCCTGCGATGCCAGCGCGAGATGGGCGTCCTGGCGTATGGTCTGGCGCGCCATCAGGGTCAGGCCGGAATACCTGGTGATCTCAAAGCCCGGCGCTTGTACGGTGATTTCATATTCGCCCGGCTCCATATTCACCAGGGTGTAATCGCCGGACGCGCCGGTGAGAGTCGAACGAGTGGCTGAAGTTCCCTTGTTGACCGCCTTCACCATGCAGTTAGGCACCAGGCTACCGCTCGGATCCACAACCGTTCCCACAAATTCGCCAAACGTCGACTGGCTCCAGCCAGTTCCGGCCAGAGACAAACTAATGACCAGCAATGAAATATTCTTCTGTAACATGCCGGGTAACTCCCCCCTTTATCCCGTTACACACTACGGCCACATGCGTGGCCGCGACTACTCAGCCGAAACAGAGCAGAGACTTGGCCGACGGAGCGGGAGTCCAGACAGGGGAGGAACCGGCGAAACAGGGAAGCGCTTCGCTATCGGAGCGAATGAAAAAATAGTGTTATATCAGTAACACGAAAGAAGGGGGCTGTCAATGAAAAATGACGCGCGCGCTCTAACTTCCGGGATGGTACTCGCGCTCGGTGTGCCCCTTGAGCTGTGAACGGTAGAAGTAGACCTCACGCAGATCGCCGCTGGCGTATCGCTTGGCCTCATCGTTGAAATGCGGAGAGGACAGGCTGCCGCTCTCGCCGCCGGCCGTTACGGCTTTGGCTCGCACCGTTTTCCCGAACTCCACCACGGCGACAAAGCTGTTGCCGCTGGTCCCGTACCACTTCTTCGTATTCGGGTAAGCGCGCGCACCGAAGGAGGCCAGGGAGCCCCACGTTGACGACGTGAAGCCCACGGGAATACTCGCTCCCGCGTCATTGAACGAGGGAGCGATGTTGTCATTCAGACGCTGGAAGCGGTTGATGTCGCCCCACGCTGTTTTCCAACTGCCGAAATCCGCCTGGAGCTTATCGGATGCCGCGACCAGCGATTGCAGAAGTTGATCGGCCGGCGCATTGCCGATGGCGTCGTCGGCCGACCCGCCTCCACCTCCGCGCCTGCCGCCTCCTACGCGCCGCCGGACATCCTCCGCCCAAAACACTGCCAGGGAGGTTGCGACGCTGTTGACGCCCCAGCGGAAGTCCCACGTGCGCAGCACCGCGATCTGCCCGGCAGTCTTGGCCTTGAGCGGGTTCGAATCCGGCGTCTGGTCCCAGGCTTTCACCAGTGCCGGAATCGGCTTTTCAAACCATGGGAGGTAGCTGTCGTAGGCCGCGGCAATGAAGGAATCGATGGTGAAATCCTTCTTGTTCTGGAGGACTCGAATGGCGTGCAGGCCGCGCGCCGATTCTCCGCCGTTCTCGACGTACGCGGGATAGTCCTCCTTCCTGGGACTGCTCGGCCCGGCTGCCGACCAGGGCCAGTTGTTGGAATTGTAGAGCCAGCCGCTCTTCGGGTTCAGCAGGTGCGGCGTCTCATCGACGGTGAGCAGGCCCTTCCACTCGGTGGCCGGATTGCTGCCATCCACCGGCCGGGTCCAATCGAAGCTGGTATCGCGTCGCGGAATGTAGTTGCCGTGGAAGTAGGCGATGTCGCCGTCGGCGTCGGCGTAGATGGTGTTGTTGGACGAGTTGGCCTGCAACTCCATCGTGGCCCGGTAGGATTTGTAGTCGTTGGCCTTGGTCCGCATGTAGGATTGGGTCAGCGCCTTGATATGCTCCTCCATAATCCGGTAGGCGACCCATTTGCCGCTGGACTCGCGGACGATGGGCCCGTGATGGGTGCGGTAGACGGTAAATTTCTTTTCCGCCATGCCGCGATCCGTCTTGTACCGGATGGTGATAGGCGCCACCAGCATGGGACGCTCCTCGTTGCCGTATTTGTAATAGTAGCGGCCGTCCTTCTGAACCACCGTCTCCAGGTATTCATCCACGGCATCCACGCCGCTTGAGGTGTGCATCCAGCCCACGTGCTCGTTGAATCCCTGATAGATGAAGAACTGCCCCCAGGTCACCGCACCATAGGCGTTCAGCCCTTCGTCGCTGGCCATCTGGAGTTCGCTGCGGAAATAAAACGAGGTGTGAGGATTGATCAGCAGCAGGGCGTGACGCGACGCGGTGTTGGCCGGCGCGATGGCCGCCCCGTTGGATCCGCCGGGCTCGGGCTCGTACAGGGGCGGCGGCTCGCTTTTGCCGCGCAACGCCAGGCTGGCCGGGTCCTTGCCATAGAAGGCTTGCAGTTGGTTCAGGTTCACTTTTTCGATATCGCCACCAATGCTGCCTTCCGTAAAAGATAGCGCCATCCACGGCTCGAACCGCTGGATCACGCGCGGCTTCACATCGGGATGCTTGTACAGGTAGTAGTTGAGGCCGTCGGCAAACGCATTCATCAGCTTCTGCAACCATCCCGGACTGCCGGCATACTGCTTTTTCAACACTTCGGGATCGATGAAGAGCTTCATCCGCAAGTCCTGGTAGATTTTGGACTCGCCCTCGGCCTCCGCCAGGCGCCCCATGGCGTTTATGTAGTTGGTCTCCACGCGATTGAAGTCGTCCTCGGCCTGCGTGTATTCCATGCCGAACACGGCGTCGGCGTCCGTCTTGCCGTAGACGTGCGCGATGCCCCAATCGTCGCGAACGATGGTGACGTTGCGGGCCTCTTTGGCCCAGCGTTCGGCTTCCGGATTCTGTGCCAGCGCGGCGGATACCGCCAGCAGCAGGAGAACGGGCTTCAAGTGATTCATGGATCTTGCCTGGGACTATTGTAGTGAAGGTTGCACAACAGTGGCGCGGCGAATCGAATCCAGGCGCGGGTAATTTCGGTCCAGCCAGGCATTGCCTTCTTCGAACATCGGACCCTGTCTGCCGGCGCGAATACCGCCGCCCGAAGCTTCGCCATACTCGGAGTTCAGCGCATCCACCACGTCCATCCCTTCCGTCACCCGGCCGATGGGCACGAAGGGTTCTTTGTCGTGCGTGGCGGAATTGTCGCGTGTATTGATGAAGAGCTGCGTGGTCCGCCCGTTGGGCACGGCGAACGCGAACGCGATGGTCCCGCGCACGTTGGATTCCTTGCGGGGGTCGTCGGGAATTGTGAGTTCGCGCCAGCGTTTGGAGACTTTGGGATCGCCGTTGATGCCGAACTGTGCCCACCGGTCTTTGATCACGCGGAAGAAGCGGCTGTCATCGTAATAGTGGTCGCGCAGCAGCGCGTACACGCGATCGACACCGTGCGGCGCCCAGTCGCGATGCAGTTCGAGCATGATATCGCCCTTGGTGGTTTCCAGACGAACACGGAAGACGGGCGGGACCGGTTGCGCGGCCGCGGCGAAACAGAGCACCGATAGCAGGAGCAACTGCTTCATATCGCCAGCCGCTTCTTCAGTTCGTCAATGGGAAGTTCATTCCAGTGCCGGCTCAGGTGGCTGGTAGTCGTGAGGCTGCGGGTGTGCATCCGGTCCACATAGACAGTGCCGGATAAGTGGTCGACCTCGTGCTGCACGATGCGCGCGTGCCAGCCTTCGGCGCGAAACGAGATTGGTTCGCCGCGGTGATCCAGGCAGTCCACCTGCACTTCCGTGAACCGCGGCACCAGGGCCGCGAAACCGGAAACACTCAGGCAGCCCTCGAAGAACTCCACCGTCTGGCCCTCCGTCCGGACACGCGGGTTGATCAGCACCTGGAACGGAACGGGCCGGCGTTTGCGCTCCTCGAGGTGCTCGGGCGGGATCGATTGCAGCAGGTCCGCGCGGTCTTCAATCACGGCAAGTTGCAGCGAGAGCCCGATCTGCGGAGCGGCCAGTCCCACGCCAGGGGCGTCGTACATGGTGGCGCGCATCCACTCGATCAGTTGCTGAATGCCCGGGCTGCGAATTTCGTCGCGCTCCACAGGGCGGGACGCGGCGCGCAGCACCGGGTCGCCGATTTGCACAATCCTGAAGACCACGAAGGCGATTGTACCTTAGCTGTGGCGAATCACCAGGACATCGCCGTCCTTGACGATGTACTCCTTGCCCTCGAGGCGTAGTTGGCCCTTCTCTCGCGCGCCCGGGTAGCCGCCCAGGTCCACCAGCGCTTTCCAGTTCACCACTTCGGCGCGGATGAATTTCTTTTCGAAGTCGGAGTGAATGGCGCCGGCCGCTTTCACGGCGGTGCTGTGCATGGGAATGGTCCAGGCGCGGCATTCGTCCTCGCCGGCGGTCAGAAAACTCATCAGGCCCAACAGGGAGTAGCTGGCGGTGATAAGACGCTGCAGGCCGGAATCCTCCAATCCATAACTGGCCAGATAGTCACGCTGCTCTTCACGGGGCAACTCGGAAAGTTCGGCTTCGATCTTGCCGCAAATCGCGGTGGCAGCGGTATGAACGTGTCCGGCCAGGGGGCCCTGCTGGAATTCCTGCTCCCGGGCGTGCAGTTTGCCGGCCTCTTCCTCGCCCAGGTTGAGCACGTAGAGGACCGGCTTCTGCGAGAGAAACTGGAATCCGCGAAGGCGCTTTTCGTCGTCGGCATCGATGGGGAGCTGGCGCAGAGGCTGGTTGTCTTCGAGCGCGGCTTTGCAGCGGACCAGCAGGTCGAACTCGCGATCCAGCTCGGGGTTCTTGATCTTTTTGCGATCCTTCTCCAGGCGTTCGAGCCGCTTCTCGACCACCACCAGGTCACTGAGAATGAGCTCGGTTTCGACATCCTCCATGTCGCGGATGGGGTCCACCGATCCCTTTTCGTGAGGCACGGTTTCGTCGGCGAACAGGCGCAGCACGTGCGCGAATGCGTCCACTACGCGGAGGCTGGCCAGGTAGCTGGCGTCGCGCAGATTCTCCTTGGAAATGGCCGGCATGTCCACATATTCCACTGTGGCATGGGTCACCTTCGGCGGCTCGAACAGCCGGCCCAGCGCTTCCAGGCGCTCGTCCGGAACCTTGGCGACGCCGGTGCGGGCGCTGGTGGATCCGATCTTGGTTTCCTGGTGGACACCGGTCAG
>JARLGM010000105.1 GCA_031292755.1 Candidatus Sulfopaludibacter sp. | reverse complement strand
TTGACGGGCCGCGTGGTGGCCGTGATCGGCGGCACCTCGGGTATCGGCCGCAAGCTGTCCGCCGGCCTCGCCGAGGCGGGCGCCACCGTGGTCCCCACCGGGCGGCGCGAGCAGATGGTGGAAGAGGTCTGCAAAGAGGTCGAGCAGTTCGGCGGCAAAACGCTGCGCAAGGCCTGCGACATCGCTTCGCGCGCATCCGTGGATGCCTTCCGCGACGCCGTTCTGACGGAGTTCGGACAGGTGGATGCCCTCTTGAACGCCGCCGGCCAGATCTTCCGCAAACCCACCATAGACGTCTCCGAGGCCGATTGGAACAAGCTGATGGACGTCAACCTGACCGGCATGTTGCGCGCCTGCCAGTCGTTTTACCAACCGCTGAAAGCCAACCGGCGCGGCCGCATCATCAACATCGCCTCGCTGAATTCGTATGTCTCGCTGGTGCAGGTCACGGCGTATGCCGCGTCCAAGGCGGCGGTGCTGGCATTGACTCGCAGCCTGGCGGTGGAGTGGGCCAAAGACGGCATCAACGTCAACGCCATCGCCCCCGGCGTCTTCCGGACCGACCTCAACGCCGCGTTCCTCGACGGCACCGAGCGCGGCCGCGAACTCCGTATGCGGACCCCCATGGACCGCTTCGGACAGGCGGAAGAAATCACTCCGGCCGCGGTGCTGCTGGCGTCGGATGCCTGCAGCTTTATCACGGGACAGTGCATCGCCGTTGACGGCGGCTTCCTGGCCTCGGGAGTGAACTCCATCTGATTCCCAGCTTCCCGCTCAACCTCTGTTAAGCTAAACCATTGATGACAGTTGATGAGATCCGTGAATTGATCAACCTGGCAGCGGAGACAGGAATCGCCGAACTGGAAGTACAGCGCGGCGACAACCGGGTGCGCATCCGCCGCGCGTCGTTTGCGGCCCCACAGGAGATCGTAGTGGCCCCTACGGCCTACGCAGCACCCCAGCCGGCGACTACCCCCGCTCCCGCTCCGGCAGCCTTCCACCCCGCGGCCGTCGAAGCGCCGCCCCCCGGAATCGGTGCACCGCAAGGCAAACCGTCCGACCCCGGCCTGGCGCTGGTGAAGTCGCCCATCGTCGGCACCTTCTACGAGTCGCCGTCTCCCGGTTCTCCACCGTTCGTGCGTGTGGGCGAGCGGGTACAGCCCGGCAAGGTGCTGTGCATTATCGAATCCATGAAACTCATGAACGAGATCGAGGCGGAGACCTCCGGCATCCTGGAAAGCAAGCTGGTGATGAACGGCCAGCCGGTGGAGTACGGGGAGGCTCTGTTTGCCGTCCGCGCCGTTTAGGAAAATCCTCATCGCCAATCGGGGCGAAATTGCCGTTCGCGTCATCTGCGCTTGCAAGGAACTGGGAATTCAGACCGTCGCCGTTTATTCCGAGGCCGACCGTTACAGCTCTCACGTCCGCTTCGCCGATCAGTCCATCTGTATTGGCCCGGCCAAGAGTGCGCGCAGTTACTTGGACGTGCCCTCCATCATCAGCGCGGCCGAAATCACCAATGTGGATGCCATCCATCCGGGCTACGGCTTTCTCAGCGAGAATGCCAGCTTCGGGGAAGTCTGCGAGGCATCCGGCATCAAGTTCATCGGACCGCGTCCGGAAGTGGTCCGCATGATGGGCGTGAAGGAACGGGCCCGCGCCTTCATGCGCGAGATGGGCGTGCCGGTGCTTCCGGGGTCGCCTGGCGTGCTGAATTCGCCGCAAGAAGCCCTGGAGATGGCCGAACAGATCGGCTATCCGGTAATTATCAAGGCGTCGGCGGGCGGCGGCGGCCGCGGTATGCGCGTGGTGAACCAGGCGTCCGAACTGGAGTCGCTGTTCATGCAGGCGCAGCAGGAGGCCGGCTCGGCCTTCAGTTCGCCCGACGTGTATCTGGAAAAATTCATCGGCGCCCCGCGCCACATTGAATTCCAACTGCTGGCAGACGAGCATGGCAACGTCGAAATCCTGGGCGAGCGCGAGTGCAGCATCCAGCGGCGCCATCAGAAACTGCTCGAAGAATCGCCCTCCCCCGTGGTGACCGACAAACAGCGAGCGGAAGTCTCCGCCGGGCTGTGCAAGGCCATGTCGGCGGCCAAATACAGCAATGCCGGAACGGTGGAGTTCCTGATGGACGAAACCGGCAAGCTCTATTTCATCGAAGTGAATGCCCGGGTGCAGGTGGAGCACCCCGTTACCGAATTTGTCACCGGCATCGATATCGTCAAGAGCCAGATCCGCATCGCACAAGGGGAAACGCTGGCGGAGGTCTTGCCCGGTCCCATCACCTTGCGTGGGCACGCCATCGAATGCCGCATCAATGCTGAAAATCCCAACACTTTTGTTCCTTCGCCCGGCCGCATCACCGGCTTTCACCTGCCCGGAGGCATTGGCGTGCGCGTGGATACCTGGGCCTACACCGATTGCGTGATCCCGCCCTACTACGATTCGCTGGTCGCCAAACTCGTAACCTACGGCGCCGACCGTACCGAGGCGATCCGCCGCATGCAGCGCGCTTTGAGTATGTTCATCGTGGAAGGAATCCATACCTCCATTCCGCTGCATCAGAAGATCCTGGCCGATCCCGATTTCCAAGCCGGAAAATTCGACACGAACTTCATTAAGCGCTTCATGCCAGGGCCCAAAAACTAATTCGCACCACGAGACGGTGGTTGGAGTTACTCTATGTTCGTGAGGATTGTATGAAACTCGCAGACCGTATGTCGCGAATTGGCGTGGAATCCGCCTTCGACGTACTGGTGCGCGCCCGCGCACTGGAAGCGCAAGGCCGCAGCGTCATCCACCTGGAGATCGGCGAGCCGGATTTTCCAACGCCAGCCCACATTATCGAAGCGGCCAAGCAGGCGCTCGATCAGGGTTGGACCCACTATGGACCCACCCAGGGGTTGCCCGATCTGCGCGAAACCATCGCCGCCTACGTCTCGCGCACACGCGGGATTACGGTCGGTCCGCAGCACGTTTCGGTAGTTCCCGGCGGCAAGCCCATCATCTTCTTTCCCATGATGGCCCTGCTGGAGCCCGGCGATGAGGTGATCTATCCCAATCCCGGTTTCCCCATCTATGAATCCATGATCCGGTTCCTGGGCGCGACCCCCGTGCCTATGCCCCTGGAAGAGAGCCGCGGCTTTTCTTTCGACCTGGACTTGTTCCGCGACCGTCTGAGCCCGCGCACCAAAATGGTGATCCTCAACTCCCCGCAGAATCCCACCGGGGGAGTGATCCCGCGCGACGACCTCGCGGCTATCGCCGGCATGCTGAGCGACCGCGACTGCATGGTTCTCAGCGACGAGATCTACTCGCGCATCTATTACGGCGGCGAAGCTCCGGCCTCCATCACCGAGTTCCCGGGCATGCTGGAAAAGACCATCATCCTGGACGGATTCTCGAAGACCTACGCGATGACCGGCTGGCGCATGGGCTACGGCGTGATGCCGGAGTGGCTGGTAGACGCGGTCAACAAGCTGATGGTGAATTCCAACTCCTGTACCGCCAGTTTCACCCAGCGCGCCGGCATTGCGGCGCTGGCCGGTCCGCAGGATTGCGTGGACCGGATGGTGGCCGAACTGCACCGGCGCCGCGACGCCATCTGTGCCGGCCTCAACCAGGTTCCCGGTTTCCACTGCGAAGTGCCCGGTGGCGCCTTTTACGCCTTCGCCAATGTCACTGCCACCGGTATGAAATCCAAAGAGCTGGCGGACTATCTGCTCTACGAAGCGGGCGTCTCCTGTCTGAACGGCGGCTGCTTCGGCGAATATGGCGAAGGCTATATTCGCTTCAGTTATGCCAATTCGCTGCCCAACTTAATGGAAGCCATCGAGCGCATCCAAAAGGTGTCGGCCCGCTGGGCGTGCCAACCCGTGGCATAGCGCCGACGCGCTTACTTCGCCACCGTGACCGGCAGTTCGACTTTCACCGTCTTCGGCGGCAGGCAGATTTTGTTATTGCACGATTGATACGACGCGTTGACAACCAGCGTCTGCGCGCCCGCTGCGGAGCCCGCCGCCACTTTCAGCGGTAGGGTGAACGTGGCCTCGCCTTCGTACAGTTCCACCTCCATATTGAAGCTGGGATCCTGCAGCGTCTCGGGCCTGGAACTCTTGACGGCCTCGGCCAGTTGGAACGGCTGCCCATCCGCCAGCCAGATGCGTGTGGCCACCGGACCATCCTCCACGTGCTTCATGGAGTAGAGGTGCCACCCTTCCTCGACCCGTGCCACCAGGTTGACCGTGAAGCGGGCGCCGGGCTTCACCGCTTTCGCCGGCCCATCGGCCAGTTTCCACGCGACGGGATCCGCGGCGGCTCCAGCCAGGGAGAACGTCAGCAGTATTGCGCAGATCAGGCTTTTCATTTGGTTTCGGTGGGAATCTTCTTGCCGTTGCCAGTGCTCAGATCGATCATCGCCGATTGGAGCACGTGCCTGGTCTTGTCGTCCTGCACCATCACCACCACCGCCAGATTGGCGCGATCGATGGCGTCTTTCTTTTCGATGAATTTGAAAGTTTCGCCGCGATGCCCCGCCGCCTCGTACTCGTCCAGGTGCTTCTTGAGCCCGGCGCTGACCTCGTCCACATTAAATGTGTGGCTGTAGTCGCCGTCCGCCTGCTCTTCGGCTATCGCCCGCACCACCATGGGATGGAAGCGAATCCCGTTCTCGCCGGTATAGCGAATCTCCTTCTCCACCAGCAGCACCCGCACCTTCAGGTCATCGGATTTCTCCTTCACGCCGCCCACCGCGCCGGTGACCTTCACGGTATTGCCGGAAATCGCGGCGTGAGCGGTGAGTTTGGCCTCCGCCGGCAACTCCAGATCCTTTTCAATGGGAGTAACGATGCGCTTGTACACGGTCCCGGCATAGTCGCGCGCGCCTCCGCCGCCACCCGCCGTCTTGCCATCGATTGCATAGGTCGGCACGCCGCGGACTTCGTACGCCTTGGAGCGGGCCATGGTGTCCGGATTCGTCATCGGGTCGGGCCGCGGGACATGCTCGTGGTACATCACCACCGTCAGATCCTTGGGCGAGAAGCGCTCCATAGCGGCATCGAAGGCCAGATCTGCGCCCACGCAGGGAGGGCATCCCGAGCCGGTGAAGACCTCGGCCAGCACCAGGCGGTCGCTGCGCTTATCGGTGGGTTGGTATTCGTCCACCTTGATGGGGTTGGGATACAGCTTGCGATACTGCGCATCCAGCATGGCGTCGAGGCCCTCGATCGATCCGCCGTGCTGCTTCCTGTACAGCGCCTCCAGCGCCTGGACAGCGCCCGCCGGCGCGCGGCCGCTGAGCCGCGCCGGAACGAGCAGTTCCATCGCCTTTGCGTCGTTGCCCGCCTTGTACGCGAGTTCGCCCAGAGTGGCGCCCACTACGGGCATATTCGGATTGGCGGCCCAGGCTTCTTCCAGCAGTTTCCGCCCGCGCGCCGTCTCGCCGCGCGCCACCTCTACCCGGCCCAGGGTGGCGATGCGGGAAGCGCGACTCTCGCGAAACCGTTTGGCAATCTCGTCATCGGACGGAATCTTCTGTTTGCGCTTCTCGTAGCCGTCCTTCAGTCCCTTGGCGTAGCGGGCCTCCTGCATGTCGGCGACGCCGATCCTGGCGTAGCGTTCAGCGTCTCCCAGAAACCGCCCGGCATCCACAAATTCGACGGCAATCTCGTTGGCGGTGGACCCCTTTTCCCGCGCTTCCGCGCCGGTGTACATCGCCTTGGCCTGCTTCATGATGCGGCCCTTCTGATTAGGAAACTGTTTGACCAGGGTGCGGAGGATCGCCGAATCGGCCGCGGAGCGCATGTCGCTGGTGGGGAAATCGGCCTTGAACTTTTCCAGCGCCTCCAGTTTCTTTGTGGGATCCATGGTCCTGCTGGCGTCGGTATAAGCTTTCTGGTCCGCCCCGGGCTTGGGCGTTTCGGTTTGTGCGTGGCCGGTCGAAAGGGCGATCAACAGGCCAAGAAAAGACGCAAGGGTACAACAGCGCATGCAGACTCCTTTATCGGATTCTCCCACGATTAGCAATATGGGCGCTCGGGACGGCGACGAACCCGCAGACCAAACACTTGACAGCGGCTTCGCAATTTGCGAAGTTAATATTGTGTCGGGCCGATGCATGTAATCACCCGGAAGAAGTTGCTGGATGCCGCAAGAAAACACGGCGGGCTCAGTGTGCCGCTCGACGCCTGGTACCGAACGGCGAAGTCAGCCAAATGGAAGAGCCTGGAAGATGGGAGGCGGACATATTCCCACGCGGACGGGGTTCCGGTGGCCGACAAAGTCTATACTGTGTTCAATATATCAGGGAATAGCTTTCGTCTCGTTACCGAAATATTCTACGAAGATCAGACCATCCTGCTCAGGCATGTCCTGACGCATTCGGAATACAGCAGGGGAGATTGGAAGAAATGAGAGCTGCTGAGATCACCAACCGTGAGGAATACGCTCACTTGCTCGGAGAGGCATTGCCACACGTCATCCACACTGAGGCGGAGAACGACCGGTGCACGGCATTGCTGGAAGGCCTCCTCCGAAGGAAGCAGCGCACAGCAGAGGAGAAGCGCCTGGCCGAGTTACTTACGCTGTTGATTGAGGAGTACGAACAGCAACGTTACGTACTACCGCGAACCGCGGGCCCAGTCGATGTCCTTCGGCACCTGATGGATGCTAATGGGCTCCGTCAAGTGGACCTGCTGACTGTCTTTGTAACCGCCAGCATCGTGTCCGAAGTTCTGAGCGGCAAACGGGAGTTGTCAAAGGCTCATATCGCCAGGCTGAGCGAACGTTTCCACCTCTCTCCGGCGTTGTTTTTCTGATGCGCTCAGCAGCGCTCCTTCATTCCGATAACCATCGGCCTACGTCCCAACGACCACGCGCCAGCGACGGACGATGATTGCAGCGGCAAACAGCGCCAGGTCGCGCAGTACCATAAAGCCAATTTCGGGAAGCATAGCTCTTATGTGGTGCGCCATGATGTGAAACGCTTCGCCTAGTCTAGCAACAACTGGCAGACGAAGAAGGCTACGCACGCCGATAGCTCGTGTCTTCTGGAAAGCAATGCCATGATGGCGCCCACGGCAAAAGGGCATACCAGGAACTGGAATACGTGAAGCCCCCACGGCGACGCCAATGCTCGCTGCGGGCCTGTTACCCAGTACGGGATCAGCAGAGGATCGCCGTAAATGAGACGCGGCCAAGTGAGGCTGTGTATATAAGCGGCGCCAAGCAGGCTGTTTACAACGAATCCAGCGGCCACGACCGCCGCCAGCCTAAGCCGGCTGGTCCGCGTCGCAGTGTCCCGATTGACCATTCATCCGCACTTGTAGAGAAAACTACCACCAGATCGTGAAGTCCGATTATACTGGAGCTTCCATGAGCATCCCTTTCCAGATCGTGGTCTGCGGCAGCATTGTGCCCGACCCGCTCCAGACGCTGGAACCCGTCACCGGCTCCGGCGCGCCTTCCCTGAAGAATGAAATGATGCTGCCGGCCGTGCTGGACCCGTGGGCCGGCCACGCCCTGTTCGAGGCCGCGCACCTGGCCGCGAAGACTCCGGGCAGCAAGGTCTGGCTGGTGAGCCTGGGACCCAAGGCCAAACTCCAGCAGGTGATGATGATGGTGGCCCAGAAAGCGCCCTTCGAACTGGTCGCCCTGGATGGTCCCGCGTCCGGCTTCTGCGATTCGTTCGAAACGGCGGCCGCCCTCGCCAGCGCCATCGAGGCGATTCCGGGGCTGGACCGCGCGCGCCTCCTGCTCTTCGGTGGATGGGAGTCCGCCTCGCGCGGCGCGGGGTCCACTTTGCAAATGATCGGCGAGCGCCTGGGCATCGCCGAGCAGTTCCAGGGCGTGGACCAACTCACCGTCCGCGACGATGGCAGCCTGGAAATCCTGGAGCGCATCGAAGGCGGACAACACCAGGTTTCCGTTTGCGCCGCGCCGCCCGCCGCGCTCGGCTGGGCCACCGGCCACTTGCCCGAGCCACGCAACAATCCGCAGGTCGGGATGGCCAATATGCGGACCATCATGCCGGCACTGCAGCGCTCCAAGCCCGCGCCGCTGCCCGCCACGGGATTGTGCTTCGCCTCCGTCAGCCTGCCGAAACAGCAGCGCGAGACCCGCATCGTGAAAGACCTGTCGCCGGAAGAAATCGCGCGCGAAATCGTCGCCTGGGTCAAAGAGGACTAACCATGGAAAACATACTGCTTTTGGCCCATACCGAAACCGACGGCACCCTGGCCAAGCCCGCGCTGGAAGCGCTCACCGCCGCACTCGCCCTGGGCGGCGAACTCACCATCGGCCTCGTCGGCGCTACCGTACAACCGGCCGCCGGCCAGGTCGCCAACGCTGGAGCCGTCCGCATTCTGGCCGTATGCGGCGATGCATTCGCCGCGCCGCGGTACGCCACCGATGCCGCAGCCGCCGAAGCCCTGGCGCGCGCGTCCGGTGCGGCGCTCGTGCTGGCGCCCTCCACCTCGCGATGGGCGCGGGCCATCCCTGGCGCCGCATTCCGCCTGAACGGCCGCGTCGATACCCACGCCACCAATCTCGCCATCCGCAACGAAGTCCCCGCCGTCAGCCGCTGGTTCTACCGCCAGCGCATGGAGGCCGTGCTCACGCGCGCGCAGCGTCCCTGGTTCGTGCTCCTCGATGCCGGCTGCTGCGAGCCCTGGAGCGGAGAGCCGGGCGCAGCCACCGTCGAACTCCTGCCGCTCGAAGTCCCGGCCACGCGCACCACGGTCACCGGCGTCCAGTCGCCGAAAGCCGGCGAGCAGACCATCCGGCCCGATGCCAAACTGCTCTTCGTCGCCGGCGCCGGCTGGACCAAAAAGCAGTCCGATGGCGCAGTCCACGGAGCCGAGGCCGAGGGCCTGATTCGGGGTTTCCTCCGCGCGGCCAACGCCTCGCTCGGTTCCAGCAAGTCGCTGGTCGATATGAGCGGCGAGGGCGAAGCGGTCCTCAACTTCATGTCGCACCTCAACCAGATCGGCCAGACCGGAGCCACCCCGCGCCACGCCAAGGGACTTTCCACCTGTTGCCACGGTGAGGAACCGCACGTGGTGGGCTGGCGCTTTATCACGCAGCGGCGCGCCGTCAACCTGGACGCCAACTGCGGCTGGGCGCGCGGCAAGGCAGACGTCCTATATGTCGCCGATGCGTTCGCGGTCATGCGTGCCGTAAATCGCCTCATGGCATAACACCGGCGGCAGACGTTACAGTAGAGATAGCGAGGTGCTGTCTTGCTGCGTCGTCTTCTATTAGCTCTTACTGCACTCATCATCGCGGTTGCGGCCGCGCCCCAGGAACAGAATCGCGAAAACGTGGTCCGGGCCACCTTGGACAACGGTTTGCGCGTAGTGATTGTGCGGGATCCCCTGGCCCCCGTGGTCACGGTGGAAGAAAACTACCTGGCAGGCGGCAACGAAACGCCCGCCGGATTCCCCGGAACGGCCCACGCGCAGGAACACATGGCGTTTCGCGGGTGCTCGGGCCTGAGCGCGGATCAGATCGCCGCCATCTATGCGCAACTGGGCGGCAACCAGAACGCCGACACGCAGCAGAACATCACGCAGTATTTCGTGACCGTGCCCTCCCAGGATCTGGAGGTCGCCCTCCGCCTGGATTCCTCCTGCATGCAGGACGTCCAGGATTCGCAGGAGCAATGGGACGAAGAGCGCGGCGCCATTGAGCAGGAAGTTTCCCGCGATCTCTCCAATCCCACTTACAAATTCATCACGCGCCTCAACGAGGATCTCTTCTCCGGCACGCCCTACGCCCACGATGCCCTGGGCACCCGCGAGTCGTTCGAAAAGACCACGGGCGCCATGCTCAAGAAGTATTACCAGGATTGGTACGCTCCCAACAATGCCATCCTGGTGATCGCGGGCGACGTGGATCCCGCCGCCACACTCGCCACCGTCAGGCGATTGTATGGGCCCATCCAGCGCCGGGCGGTGCCGGCGCATCCCGAAATCAATCTGCCGCCGGCCAAAGCGGACAGCTTCACGCTGGACAGCAATCTGCCCTATGAGCTGGTGTTCGTCGCTTTCCGCATGCCCGGAACAACCAGCCCGGACTACGCCGCCGCCCGCATTCTGGGCGATGTGATCAGTAGCCAGCGCGCCGACCTCTACGGCCTGGTGCCTGCCGGAAAAGCCCTCGGCACGGACTTCGGCATGGCGGAAACGTACCCCAAAGCCAGCGTCGGGTTCGCGCTCGCCGCCGTGCCAGCGGGAGCCGATCCGGCCCCGATCACCACGGAGGTCAAAAACATTCTCGCCGGATACGCGGACAAGGGTGTGCCCGCCGACCTGGTGGACGCCGCCAAAAAGGGCGAAATCGCCGGCGCCGAGTTTCAGCAGAATTCGATTTCGGAGCTGGCCGCCACGTGGTCGCAGGCCCTCGCCGGCGAGGGCCGCGAGTCGCCCTCCGATATCGTCGACGCCATGAAGAAGGTCACACTCGCCGACGTGAACCGCGTCGCCAAGACCTACCTGACCCTCTCGAGCGCCATCGTCGCCATCCTGAAGCCGTCAGCCTCCGGTGAAGCCGTCGCGGGCAAGGGATTCGGAGGAGCCGAGACCACCACTGCCGCGCCCACCAAACCAGTCACTTTGCCGGATTGGGCGGAAGCCTCGGTCAAACGATTGAAGGTGCCGGACGCGCCCGCCAAGCCCACCGAGTTGACGCTTTCCAACGGCATCCGCCTCATCGTTAAGACCGAAAAAGCCAGCCCCACCGTGACCGTTGTCGGTTCGCTCAAGCATGAGCCCGACCTGCAGATTCCGGCCGGCAAGGATGGCGCCGATGAGGTGCTGTCCGAGCTATTCAACTACGGAACCACAACCCTCGACCGCCTGGCATTCCAGAAGGAACTGGACGACATCGCGGCATCGGAAAGCGGCGGCGCCGGCTTCAGCCTGAAAGTGCTCAAGCAGTATTTCTCCAAGGGCGTGGAACTGCTGGCCGACAACGAACTCCACCCCGCCCTGCCCGAAGACGCGTTTAAGATCGTGCGCGACCAGACGGCGCAACTCGCCGCCGGCACCCTTTCCAGTCCCGGCTACCGCACCAGCCGGGCCCTGGACATCGCGCTGCTGCCCACGGGCGATCCATCTCTTCGTGAGACTACGCCGCAAACCGTTTCGGCTTTGACGCTGGGCGACGTGAAGAGCTACTACACGAAGGTGTTTCGGCCCGACATGACCGTCATCGCCGTCATCGGCGACATCACGCCCGAAGAAGCCAAACCCGTTTTCGAAAAATGGTTCGGCGCTTGGAAAAGTGCGGGGCCGAAGCCCGCCGTGACCCTGCCGGCGGTGCCGGTTAACAAACCAGCCAGCGTCAACGTGCCCGACCCGACCCAGGTGCAGGATTCCGTCGATCTGGCCTTGCAGATCAATATCAATCGCTTCCATCCGGACTACTTCGCGCTCCAGCTTGGCAATCACGTGCTGGGCGGCGGCTTCTACGCCACGCGCCTGTATCGCGATCTCCGCCAGAAACACGGCTACGTGTACAACGTGGACAACTCGCTGCGCGCTTCCGAAACGCGTGCCACTTACTCGGTCACCTATGGCTGCGACCCGGACAATGTCTCCAAGGCGCGGCTCCTGGTGGAGGAAGATCTCGCCGCCATGCGCACCACTAACGTGACTGCCGCCGAACTCCAGCAGGCCAAGGCTCTGGTGCTGCGCCAGATTGCCATGAGCGAATCCAGCGAAGATGCCGTTGCCGGAGGATATGTGTCCCGCGCCCTGATGGGCCTGCCGATGGACGAGCCCACTCGCGCCGCGCAGCACTATTATGCGCTCACGGCGGACCAGGTCCGCGCGGCATTCCAAAAGTGGATTCACCCTGAAGCCTTTGTGCAGGTGGTGCGGGGTCCCGCGCCCAAGTAGGGCACTGATATACCTGACACACACAACTAGCGAATGGACGTTTTGCCCTTCCCCAAGTCGCAGTCCTGACAGAGAGTCTGAAGATTCTCTAACGCCGTCTTGCCTTTGTCGTGAACCGAAACGATGTGATCGGCGTGAAGCTCAATGTTCAAGTGGGTAGCGGGGCTACGACCACAAGCAAGGCACCTGAACCTATCTCGCATGAAGACCTTGAATCGCAGTCCCGGCCTTACTTCCCGGCAATCCTCTTCTTTGCGGGTGGACTGCACTTTGGGTTTCGGTGCCGCCGATACATGATCCCCAGATGAAGTTGCGCCTTGCGGTGTCACGCCTTCAGCATTGGCCCAATCCACGAATGCCTTGAGGCTTTTGCGCTACGTTCCCCATCGGACCACATAAGCCTTCGGCCCCACCACCGAAGGTGCCTGATTCATTTCCAAATATTGCGGGACTCTTCCGTAGTGGCATTCCGGCGACTGCCAACGCCTTCTGCCATGTGCCGAATCTCCCACGAATTGTGCCCACTCCGATTACAGACAATCGGGAGAACTCTTCCACCGAGAGGGCGTCTCTCCCGGCGATTGATTGAACCCGCTGCAATTCGTGGACAAATGCCCACACCAGCGGTTTCAAGGGCCGCCTTCCATCCACCAAACCGCTTGCAGATCGTGGACGCCGATACCCGCCCGGAGAGCGTGTCGAATATCCGTTTCGACAACGACGCCCCGGAGAAAGCGGCGGTGACACGCTGGATCTCGGTCCAGAGGGCTTCATCGGTATGTTCGTCCAGGCCACGTCTGATAGCAGGGCCGAATGGTCGCGGATTGCTTCCCTGGCGACGCCTTGTTGCCACTACAAAATGTGGCAGTAGCCACTCCACCGCGGGCGGACCGATGCGGAGTGTATACTCAATGTTGCCAAAACAAGTATGGCGTAGGAGGGCGAAAATGACATATCTGGGAAAGCTGGGCGTCCTGTGCGTCCTCGTTCCGCTTGGAAGCGGATTCTCAAGTGCTTTTGGCTGGCAACTGGCCCAAACACCGGCCGAAAAGTACATTGCCGCCATGGACAACCCGCACCGGGTCCTGAAGGTCGACGAGGTCATCGCAAAGCTGGAACTCAAGCCTGGGGAGATCGTGGCGGACATCGGTTCCGGTAGCGGCGCGTTTTCCATTCCGATGGCCAAAGCTATCGCACCGAATGGAATCCTATACGCGGTTGATATTGACCAGGCGATGCTGGATCACGTGGCCGCACGGGCCAAGGAAGCCGGGGTCTCCAATCTCCGGACAGTTCTGGGGGAATACGACGATCCCAAACTGCCTGTGAAGAACGTGGATGTAGCGTTCTTCCACCGCGTGCTACACATGATTGAGCACCGGCAGATTTATCTGAATGCGACCGCGAAGTATCTCAAACCGGACGGCCGCGTCGTGGTGATCGACAAGAACCGGGAGCAGTCACCCAATAGCTGGATGTGGCTGAACCAGCCAGATGTGGACACCTGGATGGCCGCAATCGGCTTCTATCCCGCGCAGCAGTTCCCGGTCTTCGATGACAAATATTTCGTGGCATACCAACGGCCTTACGGGAACAGCGTGCTCCTGAAAAAACATCCTACGAAGCAGAACTGAGACCGCAGTTTCGCGCTAATTGCCGGTAGGTTTCTCGGCGGAATCGATGACGAAGAATTCCACCGGCCCTTTCTGCGGCTGTAACCGCAGCCCAAGCTGCTCGCGAAGCGCATCGAAGATGGACGGACGATCCAGGAATCCCGGCGGCAGATTCTCTTTGGGAAAGTCCGGCGGAAGCTCCGGCGCGAAAGAAAGCGTGAAATCGTAATTACCGGTGAGGCCAGTCTTATCGATCACCGGACGCTCATCCCTCTGCAGGACCTGCCCCAGCCACCAGCAGAAGTATTGCATGGGGACGCGGGTTCCGAGTGTGACTCCGTCCCTGCTGCCCTTAATCGGAATGTCGTAGGGCTCCGGGCTGTCGTTGACCTTCATCTTCGACCCGGACTTGTCCACGGACAGTGCGTAGACGGCGCCCTCCTTGGACTCCTTGTGGAATTTCAGCTTGAACCGGTCCGCCAGCAGATTTTCAAACATAGCGTGCAGATCGTCCAGGCTGTAGGAATGGTCCGCCTTCGCTTCGATATCGAAAAGATCGCTCTCGATCCAACCGGGGCCGCCCGTGATCTGGCGCATGGGCACTTTGTACATCAGGCTGATCATGAGTTTCACCGGTGCGTTCTGCGCCGAATAGCGCTGTCCGCTGGGCTGCGCTCGAATCCCTCCGCCGCGTCCGCCCGGTGGAGAGGGCTTGACCGAGGCTACTTCGAACGTCAGCCGGGCCGGTTTATCCTGAGCCACAAGCGGTGCAGCCACCATGCAGATGACCGCGGTCAAGACACGCGAAATGCGTGGAACCATCGGAGTACCCCTCGCCTGATCCATATTGGCACGAATCGCGCATGGCGGCGGCAGGCACGTTAAGCTGAAAAGGATGATTCCGGCCACCACCCGCGGCGCGACGCTTCCGGTCGCCGTGGTTCTGATAGTTCTATTCTCGGTGACTGCCGCAATGAATGGCGCCTATCGCGCCACGCGGCAGAGTCGCGCCGAGGCGCTCTACCGCTCCGGTCTGGAACTGGCCGGCGCGGGCAAGAATGCGCCGGCGGTGGACGAATTCCGCGCGGCCCTCACCTACGTGCACAACGACACGCACTACCGCATGGCTCTGGCGCGCTCGCTGATCGAACTGGGCAGATGGGGGGAAGCCGAAAGTTATCTGTCCGAACTGCGCGAAGACGACCCCACCAGCGGCCCCATCAATCTGATGCTGGCACGCATTGCCGTCCGCGACCGTCGCCATCCGGATGCCGTTACTTTCTATCAACGGGCCATCTACGGACTATGGCCCGATCGTCCCGCCGAGAACCGGACGGCGGTGCGGTTCGAACTGGTCGGGCTGCTGGAACGCGAGGGCCAGGAAAAACAGGTGCTGGCGGAACTGCTGGACCTTGCCGACGAAACGCCTGAAACCGACTATGCTTCGCGCCAGCGTATCGGGGAACTCCTGCTGGCACACGGTTCGCCGCAACACGCCGAAGAGCTGTTCAAGGCCATACTGGACAACAAGCCCAATGACGCAGCGGCGGAAAAGGGACGCGCCGACGCTCTCTTCGCCCTGGGCAATTACCTGGAAGCGCTCCGGGCGTATTTCAATGCGGAGAGCCGGGGCCTGAAAGATCCCACCATCGCGCAACGCATCGCGGCATGTGAGGCCGTGATCCGCCTGGACCCGACGCTGGTCCGGCTTAGCGCCGGTCAACGCTTCAAGCGGGCCCAGGAACTGGTCCGGCTTACCATGGAGTCCGCACAGGCTTGCGGCCAGTTGACTCCCGACCTGGCGGCCACCGCCGGGAAGGCCGCCGATGAAAATGCCACCCGCCGGCGCGACGGCGATACTCTCATCATGCTCTCTGTGGCCGAACAGTTGTGGAAAGCGCGACAGGATCTGTGCGGAGGTTCCGCGAAGCCGGATCCGCCGCTTGCAGCCGTCATGACGAAGCTGCAAAAGCAATGATCCACGATCCGTTCAGCAAGAGGCTCCATCTCAGCGAGGCGCAACGATTCCTGCTGCTGGCCATCCTCATCGGCATCTTCGCCGGTCTGCTGGTGGTCTGTTTTCACATCTTTATCGATTTCATCAGTTGGGAAAGCCTGGGCGCGCTCTCCGGCCGCTACCGGTTCGGACGCCTGATTTCGCCGAGCATAGGCGCGGCACTGGCTACCTGGCTGGCCACGCGCGTCTTTCCCGCGGCGCGCGGCAGCGGCGTCAACCAGACCAAGGCCGCGCTATACATTTCAGACGGCATGGTGCCGGCCAGCACCGTGGTGGGAAAGTTTCTGGCCTGCTCCATTGCCATCGGCTCGGGCAACTCGCTGGGGCCGGAGGATCCATCCCTGCAGATGGGCGCCGGGGTCGCCTCGCTGCTGGGCCGCATGTTTCACCTGGGCCGCAAGAATATGCGGCTCATCGCGCCGGTGGGCGCCGCGGCCGGAATTGCCGCCGCCTTCAATACGCCCATCACCGGAGTGCTCTTCGTCATGGAAGAAGTGGTGGGAGCCTGGAACGCGGCCGTGGTGGGCTCGGTTGTGCTTTCGGCCGTGTCCGCCGTGGTGGTGATCCGCTGGTTTCTGGGGACCGCTCCTCTGTTCCGCGTGCCGGTGTTCGAACTGACCCACCCCAGCGAACTGGCGGTGTACGCGATCATCGGGGTGTTGGGCGGGCTGCTCTCCGCGGCCTTCGTCGGTCTCATTGAGAACCTGCGGGGACGGCTGGAGAGACTGCCGAAGCAATCGGAACTGGTGCAGGCGCTGGCGGCGGGGCTCTTCGTCGGGGCCGTCGGACTCTGGCTGCCCGAGGTAATGGGCGCCGGGTACGACGCGATCGATTTCGCCCTGCATGACCGCTTCACCTGGGAGTTGCTGTTGCTGCTGGGCGGCGCCAAACTGCTGGTGACCCTGGGCTGTTTCAGCACTGGGGTGCCCGGCGGCATGTTCGCGCCTACCCTGTTCATCGGAGCCATGATCGGCGGCGGGCTGGGCGGCATGGCGCATCATTATTGGCCGTTTCCCACCAGCAGCGCCGGAGCGTATGTGCTGGTGGGGATGGGGACATTTTTTTCGGGCGTCTTTCGCGCGCCCATGACCAGTATTTTCATGGTGTTTGAGGTGAGCGCCAGCTATTCCATCATCCTGCCGGTAATGATCGCCAACACCATCGCGTATTTCGTTTCACGGCGGCTGCATCCGGTGCCTTTTTTCACCATGCTGGCGCAGCAGGAGGGGGTCGATCTGCCTTCGGCGGAAGAGTACCGCTCCACCGAAGTGCTGCGCGTGGAAGATGCCATGCAACCGGTCCCTCCGCACGCTGTCCTGGATAGCGCACCCCGGATCTATCCCGATGTGCCGCTGGATTCGGCGCTGCGCCTGCTGTCCCGCAACGAAATGCTGAAGGTGGCCAGCCGCGCCGACCCGGAGCGGGCCATCGGAGTGATCACGCTGGGTGACGTGCATCGGGCGTACGGCATTCAGGACAATTATTTTTGAGAATGTTCCCTTCTGGCCGCCACTACTACTGCTGACAACCCAATGATCCGTACTTGGTTGCTGCCGTTGAGCGGCCTCTTTCTCTCCCTGGCGCTCCCGGCGGCGGAGCCGGGCGTCCGGGCACAATTCGTAGGCGGCACACTGCCTGAAATCAAAGTGAAATCCACGGCGCGATTGAACATCACCGGCAGCGACGAACTGGTGTTCACCTGGGAAAAGACCGAGTTGCGCATTCCGTACAACAGGGTCAGCACGCTGGAGTATGGGCAAAAGGTGAGCCGGCGGTACGCTGCAGCTATTTTGATTTCGCCGGTCCTGCTGCTCAGCAAGTCGCACCAGCATTTCGTCACCCTGGGGTATGAAGATGCCGGGGGCAAGCAGCAGGCTCTGGTTTTCCGCGTAGAGAAGGGCGACATTCGCAGTGTGCTGGCGGGCCTGGAAGCGCGTAGCGGGCGGCGCGTGGAATATCAGGACGATGACGCGCGAAAGAAGGGACAATGACCAAACTGACGATGTGGATTCTGGCCGCGTGTGCCACATTGGCCGCGGCGGATGTGCCGCAGCCTCCCTCCGCTCTCCAGGAGGCGAGCCTGCGCCAGTTGCGTACCGTACACAGGGTTTACGTGGACCGGCTTACCGGTGGCGAGACCGCGGCGCAGATGCGCGACATCCTGATCAGCAGCCTGGCCGGCGCGGATCTGTTCATCCTCACGGAAAATCAGGAACGGGCCGATTGCATCCTGCGCGGCGCATCGGAGGACCTGGTATTCACTGAGGTGCACCAGTCTTCCGACGGCATCAACGCGCACGCCAACCTGGGCATGGGAACCCGCAATGGCGGTTATGGCAGCTCCAGTAATTCGCGCAACAACTCGGCCGGCATCGGAGTCGGGGAGAACGAAGCCGATCACTCCGCCGAACGCCGGCACGAAGCCATTGCGGCGGTGCGCCTGATCAACAAGGACGGCGACGTCATCTGGTCCACTACGCAGGAGAGTCTGGGCGCGAAATTCCATGGAGCCAGCGCGGATGTGGCCGAGAAGATTACCGCCAGGCTGAAGGACGATTTCGAGAAGGCCCGCCGGCTTCCGTGACTGCTGTTACCATTGGCTGAATGGCGTCCGCCCCAGGCCTGAAAACCAGTCTCTCGCCCGCTCCGCCTCAGTGGCTGCCGGGCCTTGTGGCGCGCGCATGGCCCCCGGCGCTACTGGTTTTCGCCGTAATCACGGTCTTCTGGAAGCTGGCCCTCACCAAGCAGTACACCTTCCTGGAGAGTCCCGATCTGGCCAATCAGGTGATGCCGTGGCTACAGGCGCAGGTGTATGCCATCCGCCACTGGAGCGTGCTGCTGTGGGACCCTTACGAATGGTTCGGGCAGTCGCTGATCGGTCAGGTGCAGCCGGGAGTTGCCAGCCCTTTCACGTTTCTGTTGGCGCTGGCGCCATTGCACGACGGGCATATCCAGCCGTTCTACGTGGGCCTGTGGTTCGTCCTTATGCACTGCGTCGCGGCGCTGTTCGCATACTGGTTCCTGCGTGATTTGAAGCTGGCGGTTTGGCCTTCGCTGATTGGCGGCCTGCTCTACGCCACGGCCGGGTTCTGCGGCAACACGGAATGGCCGCAGCAACTGGCGCCGGGCATCTGGGCTCCGGTGGTGTTCCTGTTTCTGCTGCGCTCGCTGCGCGGACGCGCACCGCTGAAGAGCGCGGCTTGGGCGGGCGTGCTGCTGGGGATCTCGTGGCTGTGCGGGCACCACGAGCCTGCCTTCATCCTGACTCTTGCCGTGATGGGCGTGGGCGCCGCCGCCCTGGCGCAAAGCTCGGACCGCAAAGCCGTCGCGCTGCGGCTGGCCCTGCTGTTCGGCATCATGGCGCTGGTGTGCGCGGTACAGGTTCTGCCGGCCATGGAGTACGGCAGGCAGGCCAAGCGCTGGACCACTACCGGGGCGCTGACCTGGAAGATGAAAGTGGGGATTCCGGAGCACGAGGATAGCGGGCTGCCGCCGCGCGAGTTGATCCACGTGGCGCTGCCCGGAGGCGGCGGTCTGCGCACCGATCCGTTCCTGGGTATCGTGGGGCTGAGCCTCGCCGCCATCGCTATCCTGGGCGCATTCCAGCGGAAGGAAGTGCGGCTGTTTGTCGTCATGGCGCTATGCGCGCTGCTCTACGCCATCTCGCGCAATAACCCGGTCTACGGGCTGCTCTACGTGTTTCTGCCCTTCGTCGAAAAATCGCGCGCGCCCATCGTGGCGCTCAGCGTCTTTCATTTTGCCGTGACCATGTTGGCCGCGTTCGGCGCCGGCGTGCTGTTCGACCGCGTCGAATGGCTGCATCAAAGCCGTGTGTGGAAGCCGCTGCTGTGGTTCGCCGGGGCGCTCGCGGCGCTCACGCTCTTCAAGCCGGATATCGATTCCCGATGGAACATGAGCATGTTCCTCGCGCTATTGCTGGCGGCGCTCTACTACGCCTGGAGCAACGGGCATGTACGG
The DNA here is from genome assembly GCA_031292755.1 of Candidatus Sulfopaludibacter sp. Classification (GTDB taxonomy): domain Bacteria; phylum Acidobacteriota; class Terriglobia; order Bryobacterales; family Bryobacteraceae; genus Sulfopaludibacter. The sequence continues at coordinate 7,016 of JARLGM010000105.1, read as the reverse complement.
CGCCAGTGGGCCATGGCGCTGTTGGCCCTGCTGGTGGTGCTGGAACAGAGCAACGAAGTGGGCTGGGGTTGGGCCAACGTCCACGACGAAAAGCGCACGGTGTTCCTCAAACCGATGCTGGAGACCCAGGACGTGGGCCGCTACCTGCAATGGTTCCCCGGCATCAAGCGCGTGGGCGTCAACGATAATGACGTCAAGTTCACGTTCGGCGACTGGTACCGGCTGGACGCGGCCCACGCCTTCACCGCCAGCATGTTGACGGCGACTTCGGAACTGGGCTGGTGGCAGGATCGCCTGGTGCGGATGTACGGCATCAACTTCATGGTGAGCCGCACGCCCACGCGCGCCGCCCAGCAACAGGAGATGTTCCAGGGCTCGTCCGGCATCCGTGTATACGCCAATCTGGACGTGTTCCCGCGTGCCTGGACGGTTCACCAACTGCTGGTGGCCCCCAATGAGTGGAACGGCGCGACCATGGTGCGCGACGGCGATTTCGACCTGCGCCAGGTCGCCGTAATGGTGAAAGAGACGCCGAAGCTGGACCGGTGCGATGTCGCCGACAACGTGACCGGTATCGTGGACCAGCCCAGCTACGTCCAGGTGGGCGTCCAGATGGCTTGTAAGGGTCTGGTGGTGGTGAGCGACAACTGGTATCCGGGATGGAACGCGGAAGTGGACGGCCGGCCGGCGAAAATCTGGAAGGTCAACACGGTGATCCGCGGCGTGGTAGTCGATAAGGGCAGTCACCAGGTGGTGATGAAATACCGCCCGTTCACGGTCTACTTCGGCTTCGCCTGCCTGCTGCTGGGCCTTGCGGTGGCGGTGCTATTAAAAAATCCGTCAGCCTGATCTGCGCGATTATTTTCCTCGGATTATTTTCCTCGCTTACGTTCCCACTTCCAGCACCGCGTTCCAGATGTACTCCACCAGTTTCCCGACCGCGCGAATGGAGATCTGTTCGTTATCGCTGTGAGCTGTGCCGAGCGCGCCCTCTTCGCCGGGAGAGATGGGGCCAACGCCATAGGCCTGCACGCCCTTGGCTCGCAATTGCGCGTTGTCGGTGGCACCCGTCAGCATGCTGGGCAGGGTGGGAGCGTCGAACATGCGGCGCGCCACTTTCTCCAGCGCACGGTACATCGCGGTATCCAGGCGCGATGGCGGCGATGCCGGGCGGCCTCCTGGCGGCGGCGGCACCAGTTCTACCGAGGCATCGTCGATCACCCTCCGCAGTTCCGCCGCGAATCGGGCCATATCTTCGTCCGGCAGCGCTCGCACGTCCAGAGTCGCTTCCGCTTCCGAGGGAATCACGTTGCTGCGAAATCCGCCCTTGATGATGGTCGGGACCACGGACGTCCGCAGAATCGAATAATTCCCGGGATCGTGCAGGCGAAAGTACCGGTCGCTCACGGGCCGGCGCACGGCGTCCAGGACGGCGCGATACCGCTCGGCTTCCTGCGGCGGCGAGATGGCGGCCAGTCCCGCGAAATAGGCGCGCGTGGTCTCGTTGAGCCGCGCGGGAGTCTGCCAACTGCCGGCACGCGCCACCGCCTGTGCCAGGTGCACCACGGCGTTATCCGGCGTGGGCCTCGAAGCGTGACCGGCGGTGCCACGCGCCACCAGGCGCATGCCGCGGGGAACCTTCTCGGTGGTGGCCACCAGCACGTGATGGACTTTGCCGTTCAACTCGATCGCCGATCCGCCCTCCGCCAGCGCAAACTCAGCGTCGATTTCGGGCCAATGCTCCTTCACCATGTAATCGATCCCGAATGCCGGAGTGCCCTCTTCCCCCGCTTCCGCCAGGAAGATCACGTCGCGATTCAACTTCACGTGCATCCGCTGCAACAGCGCCAGCACCATGAGTCCGGCCAGCAGGTGCGGCTTATCGTCGCTGGCGCCGCGGGCCGTAATGATGCCGTTCTTCGGAATGGCGGCGAACGGGTCCACGTTCCAGCGCTCGCGCTGCACCCCCACCACATCGGTATGGCCCATGATCAGGATGGGCCGCTGCGTGCCATTGCCCTTGATGCGCGCCGCCAGGTTGGCCCGCGAAGGATCGAGGGCATAAATCTGCGACGGAATTCCATCGCGCTGCAGCATCGCCTGCACAGCCTTGACGACCTTGGTTTCATTGCCTGGAGGATTGCTGCTATCGATGCGCAGCAGTTCGGTGAAGCGCGCCACCATCTCGGGAGACAACTTGTTCCAGTCGACCGGATAGCGCTCCTGCGCGGTCAAAGAAGCCGCCAGCAGCCACAGACAGGCGAAAAATCTCATAGAGGTATGTTGCCATGCTTCTTGCGCGGCATCGTGTCCACTTTGCTTTCCAGCATGCGCAGCGCGCGAATCACCCGTGGGCGCGTCTCGCGCGGCTCGATCACGTCATCCACATACCCGCGCTCGGCGGCCACGAACGGGTTGGCGAACCGCTCGCGAAACTCGTCCACTTTTTGCTGCCGTACGGCGGCCTTATCTTCCGCGGCCGCCAGTTCGCGGCGATACACGATATTGACCGCGCCTTCCGGCCCCATTACGGCGATCTCCGCCGAGGGCCACGCCAGGTTGATATCGGTGCGGATATGCTTGGAGCCCATGACGCAATACGCGCCGCCATAGGCCTTCCGCGTGATCACCGTGATCTTGGGCACAGTGGCCTCGGCATACGCGTACAGCAGTTTGGCGCCGTGCCGGATGATCCCGCCGAATTCCTGCTCCGTGCCCGGCAGGAAACCCGGCACGTCTTCGAAGGTGAGGATGGGAATGTTGAAGGCGTCGCAGAAGCGCACGAAGCGCGCACCCTTCGTGGACGAGGCGATATCCAGGCAGCCCGCCAGGAACGCCGGCTGATTGGCCACGATCCCGATAGAGCGGCCGTCCATGTGAGCGAACCCTACCACGATGTTCCTGGCCCAGTGTTCGTGAACTTCGAAAAACTCGCCGTCGTCTACCACGCGATGGATCACGTCCTTGATGTCGTAGGGGAGCGAGGATTCCGCCGGCACCACCGTGTCCAGCGCCGCATCCATGCGGTCCGCCGGATCGGCCGTAGCGCGCCGCGGCGCGTCTTCGCGGTTGTTCTGCGGCAGGTAGCTGAGCAGTTCGCGGATCATGCGCAGGCAGTCGCCGTCGTCCGCGGCAGTGAAGTGGCCCACGCCGCTGACGGAGTTGTGAGTCGCGGCGCCGCCCAGCTTTTCCTTGGTCACATCTTCGTGCGTGACGGTCTTGATGACGTCGGGGCCGGTCACAAACATGTAGCTGGTGTGGTCCACCATGAAGACGAAATCGGTGATGGCGGGTGAGTAGACGGCCCCTCCCGCGCACGGTCCCATGATGGCGGAAATCTGCGGCACCACGCCGCTGGCCAGGGTATTGCGCAGGAAAATGTCGGCATACCCCGCCAGCGATACCACGCCTTCCTGAATCCGCGCGCCGCCGGAATCGTTCAGGCCGATCACGGGCGCGCCGGTCTTCAGCGCCAGGTCCATGATCTTGCAGATTTTCTGCGCGTTGGTCTCGGAGAGCGAGCCGCCGAAAACGGTGAAATCCTGGGCGAATACGTAGACCAGGCGGCCTTCGATGCGGCCATACCCGGTGACGAAGCCGTCGCCCGGTACGTTCTGTTCGTCCATGCCGAAGTCGCGGCAGCGGTGCGTGACCAGCTTGTCCAACTCTTCGAATGTACTTTCGTCGAGCAGGAGTTCGATGCGCTCGCGGGCCGATAGCTTGCCCTCTTTATGCTGGCGCTCGCGGCGCTCGGGTCCTCCGCCCTGCTCGGCGGCGGCATGGCGGCGGCGCAGTTCATCAAGCCGGTTCATCGGGACTATTGTAACGGCCCGCGCCCACGACGCCGCAGCGCGCTGTTATCCTTTGCGGCGGCTGGGCGCGGAAGGGGCGCGGAGGCTGATGACGGGAAGCAGCGCGTTGTGCTCTTCCGGAATGGGTGCCCGCGCCGTGCGAGCCGCCAATTCGCGGTTCAGGGTGGCGATGAATTCCTGAATCTGCGACTGCATCTCGCCCATCTTCTCGCGCATGTTCAGGATGATCTCGACGCCGGCGAGATTCACTCCCAGGTCGCGCGTCAGGTGAAGAATCACTTCCAGGCGCTCCAGGTCGTCATCGGTATACAGCCGCGTGTTCCCGTCGCTGCGGGAAGGTTTGAGTAAGCCTTCGCGCTCATAGAGCCGCAGCGTCTGCGGATGAATGGCGTACTGTTCCGCGACGGAAGAGATCATGTATGCGGCTTTGGATTTCTTGGCCATGAGTCGGATCTCTCCCTTAGACCTGCTCCCAAATCTTCGCTCTCGGATCTTCCGGATGCAGCTTGGACATCTCGCGCAGCAGTTCGCGGGTTTTCTCGTCGCGGGGATCGGGAGCTTCGATGCCCACTTCCACGATCTGATCGCCGCGCACATTGGTGCGCGAATTCATGACGCCTTTTTCGCGCAAGCGGAACCGCTGGCCGTTCTGCGTGCCTTGAGGAATTTTGAGCAGCGTGCGGCCGTCGATGGTCGGCACTTCGATCTTGGCGCCCAGGGCCGCCTCCCAGATGGCGATGGGCACGTTGATTTCGATATTGTCGCCATCGCGTTTGAAGAAGGGGTGCTCGACCACTTGTGTGGTGATGTAGAGATCGCCGGGGGGCGCCCCTTGTGTGCCGGCGTTGCCCTTACCAGGGACGCGCAGGCGCGAACCGGAACGCGCGCCCGGAGGAATGCGCACGTCTACCGACTCGTTATACGGCACTCTGCCTTCCCCGCCGCAGGTGGGACAGGCGTTGCGCAGCTTGCCGGACCCGCCACAGCGCGGACAGGTGAGATTGAATTTCATCGCGCCGGCCATCTGGCTGACATTGCCGGTGCCCTTGCACTGCGGGCAGGTGACCTCTCCGGCGCCGCTCGTGCCCGAGCCATGACAGGTTCCGCAGACCTCGTACCGGGTGATTTCCAGGCGCGTCTGGGTGCCTTTGATGGCCTGCCAGAAATCGATGTGCATCACATATTCGAGGTCGCCGCCCTTTTCCGGAGCCGGCTGTTGGGCTTCGCCGCGCCCGCCGAAGAACTGCGAGAAGATGTCGCGGAATCCGCCGCCGGTCTCGGTGCTGCCGCGCGCGCCGCGGCGCCCGCCCTGCCCCGAACCGGCCATATAGTCGGTAAAATCGAAGCCGCTGAAATCCATGCCGGGGTGCGGACCCTGCTGGCCCGCGCCGCCCGCTCCAGCGCCGGGGAAACCGTTCTCCGAATAAAAGCCGAACTGGTCGTACATCTGGCGCTTCTTGGCATCGCTCAGCACGTCGTAAGCTTCCTGCACGTTCTTGAAGCGCTCTTCCGACGACTTATCGCCGGGATTGAGATCGGGGTGAAATTTGCGCGCGAGTTTCCTGTAGGCCTTGCGGATATCGTCCGTGGACGCCTTTTTGGGGACGCCCAGGGTCTCATAATACTCGTGCTTGGGAGGAGACATGTTTAGATCCGGGGGTTAAGGATGGGGGTTAAGGGGGGTTGGGGAACCCGGGTCACCCCCATCCGAACTTTGGTTACTTCTTGTCGTCTACGTCTACGAATTCGGCGTCGACCACGTTGTCTTTGCCGTCCTTCTTGCCGGAATCGCCGCCGGGGGCCGCGCCGCCGTCAGCGCCTGGAGTGGGACCCGCCTGCGCGGTGGATTTGTACATGGCCTCGGCCAGTTTATGGCTGGCCGTGGTGAGCCGGTCTACCGCCGAGTTAATGCGCTCGGGTTCGTTTTCCGCCATGGCTTTCTTGGTCTCTTCGAGAGCGGCCTCGATTTCCTTGGCTTCGGTATCGCTCACCTTGCTGCGATGCTCTTTCAACGTCTTTTCCACGTTGTAGACCATGGCGTCGGCGCGATTGCGGGCTTCGATGGTGTCGCGCTGCTTGCGGTCGTCGGCCGCATGCGATTCGGCGTCCTTGGCCATCTTGTCGACTTCTTCCTTGGAGAGGCCGGAAGACGACGTGATGGTGATCTTCTGCTCGTTATTGGTGCCGCGATCCTTAGCGGTCACGTTGAGAATGCCGTTGGCATCGATATCGAAGGTCACTTCGATCTGCGGGATGCCGCGGGGCGCCGGCGGAATATTGCCGAGTTGGAACACGCCCAGCAGGCGGTTGTCGCGCGCCATGGCGCGCTCGCCCTGGTAGACCTTGATCTCCACCGAGTTCTGGTTGTCCGCCGCGGTGGAGAAGACCTCGCTCTTCCGCGTGGGAATGGTGGTGTTGCGCTCGATCAGTTTGGTGAACACGCCGCCCATGGTCTCGATGCCGAGGGAAAGCGGGGTCACATCCAGCAGCAGCACGTCCTTGACTTCGCCGCCCAGCACGCCGCCTTGCACCGCGGCGCCGACCGCCACGACTTCATCGGGGTTCACGCCCTTGTGCGGCTCGCGATTGAACAACTCGCGAACCAGGGCCTGAATGCGCGGCATACGGGTCTGTCCGCCCACCAGCACCACTTCGTTAATCTGCGACGGCACCACGCCGGCGTCTGTCATGGCCTGTTTGCAGGGGCCCATGGAGCGCTGCAGAATGTCTTCCACCATCTGCTCAAAGCGCGCCCGGGTGAGCTTCATCTGCAGATGCTTGGGACCGGTGGCGTCGGCGGTCACGAAGGGCAGGTTGATCTCGGTTTCGAGCAGCGTGGAAAGCTCCATCTTGGCCTTCTCAGCGGCTTCCTTCAGGCGTTGTAACGCCATCTGATCCTTGGAAAGATCGATGCCGTTCTCGCGTTTGAATTCGCTTACGATCCAGTCGATGATGCGCTGGTCGATGTTGTCGCCGCCCAGGTGGGTATCGCCGTTGGTGGACTTCACTTCCACCACGCCATCGCCCACTTCGAGGATCGAAATATCAAATGTGCCGCCGCCGAAATCGTATACGGCGATGGTTTCATTGGTCTTCTTGTCCAGTCCATATGCCAGGGCAGCCGCCGTCGGCTCGTTGATGATGCGCATCACTTCCAGGCCGGCAATCTTCCCGGCATCCTTGGTGGCCTGGCGCTGGGCGTCG
>JARLGM010000104.1 GCA_031292755.1 Candidatus Sulfopaludibacter sp. | reverse complement strand
CGCTTTCATCGCCGTTCACCACAATGTACTTGGGTTTGGGTGAAGAGCGCGGCACGAAACTCCACTTCATGCCGGTGGGGAAACCGGCCCCGCCGCGCCCGCGCAGGTTGGACGCCTTGACTTCCTCGATGATTTTTTCCGGCGTCATCTTCGCCGCCTTCAGGAATGCCTGGTACCCGTCGGTCTCCAGGTACACCCGGAGCGTCTCGGAATCCGGCAGACCGAAGCGGCGCGTCAGCACCTTGGTTTCAAGCGGGCTGGGTTCGTTGTACAGCATTCGTTATGGCTTCTTCCTGAGGCTGTCCAAAAGCTGGTCCAGTTTTTCGGGCGTCACTTTGTGGTGAAAATCGTAATTCACCTGAATGGCCGGAGCCCACGAGCAGGCGCCCATACATTCCACTTCTTCCAGTGAAATCTCCCCGTCCGCCGTCACTTCCTTGTGACCGATTCCCAGCTTCTTGCAGGCGTGGTCCCACAATTTATCGCCATCCATCAGAAGGCAACTGATGTTGGTGCAGACCTGCACGTGATACTTCCCGAGCGGCTTCTTGTGCAGCATCGAGTAGTAGGAGAGCACCTCGTTCACTTGCAGCGGAGTCACTCCCACCCGGCGGGCCACTTCGTCGATCACTTCGTCGGAAATAGAGCCCAACTCGTCCTGCGCGTAGAGCAGCATGGGGATCATCGCCGAGCGCTGGCGCCCCGGCGGATAGCTCGTCAGGAATTTGGCAAACCTTTCTTCCAGTTCCGGTGAAAAAGTCATTACCTGTCCGTATCGCCCAAAACAAAATCCATACTGCCGATGGAGGCGATCACATCGGCGATCAGGGTGCCCTCCGCCATCTTTCCCGTGGCCTGCAGATTGCCGAAGCTGGGGGTCCGCATGTGCACGCGATAGGGATGCGTGGTGCCATCGCTCACCATGTAGAAGCCCAGTTCGCCGCGCGGCGATTCCACCACCTGGTAGACCTCGCCTTCGGGCACCCGGAACCCCTCGGTCACGATCTTGAAGTGATAGATCAGCGCCTCCATCTGGGTCTTCATCTTTTCGCGGTCGGGCAACACCACGTGCGGAGCGTCGGCCTTCCAGGGTCCCGCGGGCATCCCATCCATGGCCTGCCTGATGATGCGCGTGCTCTGCCGCATCTCCTCCACGCGCACCTGGTACCGCCCGAACACATCGTTGCGCTCGCTGGTAGGCACTTCGAAATCGAACTTCTCGTAGCTGGAATACGGCTCGCTCTTGCGCGCATCGATCTTCAGACCGGCGGCGCGCAACATGGGACCGGTCACTCCCAGGTCCAGCATGTCTTCCAGCGAGATGAAGCCCACGCCCTGCGTGCGTCCGATCCAGATAGGGTTGTTGGTCAGCAGATTCTCGTATTCGTCGATACGGCTAGGGAACACGTCCATGAATTTCCTGACGCGCGCATACCAGCCCCGCGGAGGCTCCAGCGCGAGGCCGCCGATGCGGAAGTAGCTGGTCATCATCCGCTGCCCGCTAAACATCTCGAAAATGCGCAGAATGTCTTCGCGCTCCCGGAAACAGTAGAGGAAGACGCTCATGGCGCCGATGTCCAGCGCGTGCGTGCCCAGCCAGACCAGGTGGCTGTTGAGACGCGTCAGTTCAGTGAGCATCACCCGCATCCACTGCGCCTGCGGCGGAATTTCCAGGCCCAGCAGTTTCTCCGCCGCCAGGCAATAGCCCAGATTGTTGGAGAGCGGCGCCAGGTAATCCACGCGATCGGTCAGCGTGACACCCTGCTGGTACGTCTTGACTTCGAATTCCTTTTCGATCCCGGTGTGCAGAAACCCGATATCGGGCGCACACTTGACCACGGTCTCGCCATCCAGTTCCAGCATCAGGCGCAGCACGCCGTGAGTGGACGGATGCTGCGGACCCATGTTGAGGACCATGCGGCGCGGACCCGCCTGTACCTCGCCTTCTACTACGATCTGTCCGGTGTCGCTCATGTCTAAACCCTCGACCCCGTTATCGGATAATCCTTGCGCAGCGGATGTCCTTCCCAGTCGTCCGGCAGCATAATGCGGCGCAGATCCGGATGCCCGATGAATTGGATGCCGAAAAGATCGAAAACCTCCCGCTCATACCAGTTGGCGCCGCGCCACACTCCCGTCACCGATTCGATGACCGGATCTTCCCCGCGGACCAGGCATTTGAGCCGCACCCGGGCATTGTGTTCCACCGAGTGCAGGTGATACACCACCTCGAACCGCGGTTCGGCCGGATACCGGTCCACGGCGGTAACGGTGCTCAAACGAACAAACGCCTGATCGAATTTCAGGAATCCGCACACGCTGGCGATCTTGCCGGGCGCGATCTCCAGCGTGAGTTCGTTCCGGTCGTATTTACCGCCTTTGACAGCTTCCGCGTCGAACGCTTCCACCGCCACGGCAACGGCGTACTCTCGCAAATTGTCGGGTAGCATCTCGAGTTGTACTACGCTTCAGTGCCTGCGGCTGGTGTTCTCGTTCGAAGCCCAATCCAGCGCGCCCTTTTTCCAGATGTAGAAAAATCCGGAAAGAATCAAAATCACGAATACCAGCATCTCGACAAACGCGAACATCTTCAATTCGCGGTAAACAACCACCCATGGGTACAGGAAGATTGCTTCGATGTCGAACAAAATGAACAGCATTCCCACCAGGTAAAACTTCACGCTGAAACGGGAACGGGCATCGCCCGTGGGCGTGATGCCGCTTTCGTAAGGCATGTCCTTCACTCTGTTGCGGACTTTCTTTCCCAACAGATACGACACGGTAAGGAGCCCGCCCGCGAGAGCCATTGCGAGGAGCGCCTGCACGAGGACAGGAAAATACAACTCCGTGTAAGAGTCAGGCATTCGTTTGAGGGAGAAGAAAACTCAAATTTGACTATAATGGTTGCAAAACAGGGGTGTCAACCGAGCATGAACATCGAAATCGTCATAAACGGCGAAACCAGCTCCACGCACGAAGGCCAAACGGTGCTCGGCCTTCTGCGCCAACTGCGCCTCGACCCGGAGCGCGTGGCCGTGGAATTGGACCGCCACATCATAAAACAGCCAAAATGGTCTGAAACTACATTATCCCCGGGGGCCCGGATCGAGATCGTGCAGTTCGTCGGCGGAGGGTAAGAGAAGGAATGTGCCCCAGACGCACGCAGACGGCGCGGTTCACTCATCCGCGTTCATCTGCGTCCATCTGCGGCCCAAAAGAAATGCTTACGCGAAGGCTCGGATCGCGGCAGCTTCGTCTTCATGCACGTCGAAGACGGTGTAGAGTTTGGTGATCTGCAGCAAGTCCTTGACGCGCTTGGTCAAGTTGAGCAGCCGGAGCTGCCCGCCGCTATTGGTCACTGTGGTGAATCCCGAAACCAGCTCGCCGATGCCCGAGCTGTCAATGTACGATACTTCTCCCAGGTTCAAAAGGATCTTCTTCTGACCCTTCGTAACCAAGTCGCGCAAGGCGTCGCGCATCGCGCTGGAACCCTCACCTAGCGTGATCCTTCCAGCCACATCCAACACCGTCACGTCTCCCACCTGCCGGGAACTCAACTTTACGCTCACTGAATATGCCTCCTTACTGAAAACCCGCTCTACTTTGACACCAGGTATTTGACTAAAGTTACGTCCATGCCGCCTGCTTCGCTCCGCCGGATGTCGAATTCATCCATGAATGAGCGGATCAGAAAAATCCCCCGTCCCGAAGTCCGGAGCAGATTCTCCGGAGCCAGGGGATCGGGCAGGCTGGCCAAATCGAATCCCTCGCCTTCGTCCGATATCCGGATAATGAAGCGATCCGGAGTATGAGAAACCGACAATCGCACCCTCTTATTCGCGTTATACCGGTTGCCGTGGACCACCGCGTTCACCATCGATTCCCGCACGGCCATTCCGATCTTCATCAGGTCTTCGTCTTCGAAGCCCGCCCGCTCCGCCATACCGGTGGCGAGTTCCTCCGCGCTGTCCACGCTTTCCAGCGACGATTCCAGAAACCGTTCGACCGTCTCCGGAGTGTGGCGCATATTTTCACGCATACATACAGGGCCGGGATGCGCGGCCAAAGCGAATCGTCAGAATAAATTACCAGCCCTGCGAAAGTCAAGGAGCGCTTTGTAGCGCGGTCGCTGAATCACGCTACAATCGGGTTTGACGTCTCAGGAAGAAATCGATCTGGCGCGGTCGCTGCTCGCCGGCGAGCCCGACGCATTTGAACGCTTCGTCCAGCATTTCCGCTCCAAGGTATTTCGCTATAGCTGGCTGGTCTGCGGGCAGGCCGACGATGCCGAAGAGGTGGCGCAGGAGACCCTGCTGCGCGTCTTCCAAAGCCTGGATCAACTGCGCGATCCCGAGCGCATCCGGCCGTGGGTCTTCCGGATCGCCCGCAACGCCTGCCTGATGCAGCGCCGCAAGAGCGTCTTCGCGCCTTCCGAAGAGATCTCCCTGGACGACACCCCCCAGGAGGCGCCGGATGCGGGCGCCCTGCCCGATTTTTCGCTCCTGCAGCGCGAGCTCCGCGCCGTTCTGGAACGCGTGATCCTGGAACTTCCGCCCTCCCTGCGTCCCGTGGTTCTCCTGCGCGACCTGGAGCAGCTCTCCACCGAGGAAACCGCGCAGATCCTCGACTTGAGCCAGGATGTGATCAAGACGCGCCTGCACCGCGGCCGTCTGGCCATGCGCCAGAAACTGGATTGCTACCTGAACAATCGCTGCGTGGAAGACCAGCCCAGTCCCGATGCCACGCCGCTCAATGCGGCCGAACGCCAGACGCTGCACGCCGAGTGGCGCAAAGCCGTTGTGACCTGAGTCACTGCCCGGCATCCGGCCATGCCTTACCCTGTGGCTTGGAGGTGGCATGATGCCGGCGACGCGAAAAAAGCTGCTGAAACGGGCTCTTCCCGACCGGTCGCAAGCGCTCCGCCGTGGAGTGCAGTTGGCGTTTCTGCTCCTGAACGTGTGGATTTGCGCGCAATTCTACCTGTTTGTCCGTTATTACGAGACCGGCGGCGCGGGAATCCACGCTACCCGCCCACCCGGCGTGGAGGGCTGGCTGCCCATCGCCTCCCTGATGAATCTCAAGGTGCTTCTCGCTTCCGGCAGGATGCCGGCGCTGCATCCCGCGGGGATGTTTTTGCTCCTCGCGTTTCTGGCCATCTCCTGGATCTTCCGTAAGAGCTTCTGCGGATGGCTCTGCCCCATTGGCACCATCTCCGAGTACCTCTGGCGGCTGGGCCGGCAAACCTTCGGACGCAATTTCCGCCTGCCGCGCAAACTCGACATCGGCCTGCGCAGCCTGAAATACCTGCTGCTGGCGCTGTTCTTCTATGCGGTCGGCTCCATGTCCGTGCCCGCCATCCATGCCTTCCTGGAGGGCCCCTATGGCGTCGTGGACGACGTCAAAATGCTGAATTTTTTCCGCTTCCTGGGGCTCACCGGCGGTATCGTCCTGGCGCTGCTGGCGGTGGCATCGGTTTTCGTGCAGAACTTCTGGTGCCGGTTCCTGTGCCCCTACGGCGCCCTCATGGGGCTTGCCTCCCTGGCCAGCCCGGTGCGCATCCGGCGCGATACGTCGCTGTGTATCGATTGTGGCAAATGCACCAAGTCGTGCCCTTCGGCCCTGCCGGTGGACCGCTTGATCAGCATCGCGTCGGTGGAATGCACCGGCTGCCTGCAGTGTGTCGCCTCCTGCCCGGCTGCCGGAGCGCTGTTCCTCTCCGCCCCACGCCGTCGCCGCGTACCGGCCTGGGCCGTCGCCGCCGGGATTGCCGGACTGTTCCTGGGCGTCACCACCTACGCCCGGCTGACCCACAACTGGCGTACGGATCTACCGGAAAGGGTCTACTTCGAGCTGATTCCCCACGCCAATGAATTCGAGCATCCCAGGTAGGAGCAACTTCTTCTAACAGGCCGAATTGCTGCGTGTGTCCAGCACTTCCCGCACCTTGCGCGACAGGGAATCAGGCATGAATGGCTTCTGCAGGAACGCCGCGCCGGATTGCGGGATACCGTGGTGCACAATGGCTTCGTCGGTATAGCCCGAAATATACAACACGCGCATTTTGGGACACACCGGCGCCACCTGCTTCACCAGGTCGGGCCCGCTCATCTCGGGCATGACCACGTCGATCACGGCCAGATCGATCTTGCCCTTCAGTTGCTTGCAAAGTCGAATGGCCTCCTCGCCGCGGGTCGCCTCCATCACGTGGTATCCACGGGATGTCAGGACATCCACAATCAGCTTGCGCACGCGCGCCTCATCCTCTACCACCAGGATGGTCTCGACCCCGCTGAGCGCGCTGTCCGAGGGCGCCATTTCCGTCGCAGTCTGCCCCTTGGTTTCCGCCAAAGGCAGGTAGATGCGGGCGGTGGTGCCGGCGCCGACTTCGCTAAAGATGCCAATGGAGCCGCCGCTCTGCCGGATGATTCCGTACGCTGTCGCCAGTCCCAAACCGGTACCGCTGCCCGGGCCCTTGGTGGTGAAGAACGGCTCGAAGAGGTGGCTCTGGGTCTCTTCGTCCATCCCAACTCCGGTATCCGTGATCGAGACGGTGACGTGCGGACCCGCGGGCACGCCCAGGTGCTTCGCCGAGAAGTTGTCGCCCAGATGAATGGTGGCCGTCTCGATGGTCAACTTGCCCCCCTGGGGCATGGCGTCGCGCGCATTCACCACCAGGTTCATAATCACCTGTTCCAGCCGCCCGGGATCGGCCGTCACGGTGTCCTGGGTTGCGGCGGGGATGGTTATCAGGTCGATATCCTCTCCGATGAGCCGCCGCAACATCTTCTCGATCTGAATGATGAGATCGTTAACATGCACGGCCCGCGAAACCATGGGCTGCCGGCGGCTGAACGCCAGCAACTGGTGAGTGAGCGCGCCTCCCCGTTCCGCTGAGCGGCGGATCTCCTCCAGAGCCGTCCGCTGGTTGTCCTTCAGTTCGCGGCTGGTCAGCAGAAGATCGCTATAGCCGGTGATGACGGTGAGCAGGTTGTTAAAATCGTGAGCCACACCGCCGGCCAGGCGGCCCACCGCCTCCATCTTCTGAGCCTGGTGGAACTGCTCTTCCAGACGAATGCGATCGCGGCGGGATTTGGCGGCGCGGATTTCACGCTCTACCGCCGCATTGAGCCGCATGAGGTTGCTGCGGGTCATGTGGTCGGCTGCCCCGGCCTTCAAGGCGGACAGGACGTCGGAATCCTTGATTTTCCCGGATACCACGATTACCGGAAGGTCGATCGCCTTTTCATGTATGGTGTGAAGGGCTTGCAGCGCGCCAAAATCCGCCAGCGCGAAATCGCTGATGGCGATATCCCAACTGCCAGTCAGGGCGCGTTCCAGTTCAGCTTGTGTGGTCGCCCGCGCGAAGGAAGGCTGGTATCCTCCGCGCTCCAGTTCGGCGCCTATGGCGTCGGCGCCGGCTTCCCCGATAAATAATACCCGAAGCGGATGAGACATCGGTCCTGACTCATTAGAGTAAACGATGGCACCTTCCAGGGTAAGCCCCAAAGAGTAATTCCCGGTGTGCTAACTAACGGAAATCAATCTGGTACGAAAAGGTACCTTATAGCGGAAGTTGCTGAAGCAGAGACGGAAAAACCTGCTGGATGAATGAGATCCCCGTGGCGGTAGCGGCTTCAATATCGTCGTTACGAACCGGAACCACGACCCTCACCAGAGCGGTATCGCTGCGGTGGTATCGCACCGCGTCAGCCACCAGCCAGAATTTTGCGGCGTATTCGTTGGCGATCACGCGGCTATGGCTCTGATACCAGTACAGTACTACGTCCTTTTCCATGCCCTGCTCCACGACGTACCGGTTGATGCGGACGGGGACCGGCCAGCCGGGGACGTCGACCGACGGCCGGTCGGCTGTAACCTGAGTCCAGCCGGAACCGGGCAGGCAGTTCTTCGGTGAATGCGGCGCCTGCCCGGCCCGCTGCGTTTTGAAATAGGCAATGAAAAAGTACAAATCCCGCGTGCCCGCGGCATTCACGTAGCGGCGGTTCAGCGTGTCATCGGCTCGGAGCACATCCTCTACTTCCTTTTCGATGGGCATGTCCTGGAGCATCCGCCAGTCGCCGATATGCGTCGGGAAACTCGCCAGAGGCCCCACCGAGGGGACGGTTTCGGGCCGCCGTGCGATGGCGTAGAAGGCGATTGCCTGGAGCAGAAGCACCAGCGTCAAAACCCGCGCGTACTTATTATTCAAAAACTCCATGCCTCGCCCTCCTTGTATCGATGACCTTCATTGCGCGCACCAGAAGTTGATGGAAAACGATCAGGAAAGCCAGGGCAATCATGAAGATCACCCAGCCCGTGGATTCGTGGAAAAAGCCTTCCGCCAGTTCGGGTTTCCACTGCGCCAGAATACCGGTCACCGCCACGCGGCTGCCGTTGGCCAGGATCGCAATCGGAATGGTGGCGAGGAATAACACCACGCGGATCCACCGTTTCGGCTCAAAGAAGTGGCCGTAAACCAGGGCCAGAAACGTAAGTGAGAGGAGCGAGCGAATACCGCTGCACGCCTCCACCACGGCAAGTGGACCGCTGGGCAAATCCAAAATATTCCCCGTGCGTAAAACGGGAACGTCCAGTGCGGAGAGCGCCGACGCCGCCAGATAGCTGGCGACTTGTTGCAGGGGGAAAGTGATCTGGTTATAAATGACCGCCGGAATCGGAATCATGAAGAACAGCAGAAACAGCGGAAATGCCACCTTCCTCAGGATCTGAGTGCCACCCAGCAGCCACACGGACCCGATCAATGTGATGACGAAAGCGGCTCGCGCCGTGGAAAGTTCCACTCCCAGTGTCGCCACCATCAGTTGCAGGCAGCCCAGCATGACCACCAGGAGACCCCACCAGTTGGGGCGCGGCCTCAGGGCTAATAGTTCCTCCCTCCGCTGCCATACAATGTAAGCCGAAATGACGGGCACGAAGAAGCCGTGACCCATATCGTCATTCGTGCCCCATTCCCGGACGAGAGCGTACAAAATGGGCGCGTAACAGACGGCGATCAGCCCGCCGAACCAGGCAAGCTTAACCCAAGGCAATGGGCGCATCGGGGTCTGTGCAATGGTTGTCGTACTCGACACTACTCGCATATCATACCAATCCAATCGGTTGCGGGGGGCTGGGAATAGCCGTACTAAACTGAATCTAGTGGAAGAAGAGATACTAGGAAAAGCTTACGATGCCCGGTTAATGCGCCGGCTCATGGGTTATATGCGGCCTTACCGCGGGCGGGTGGCCCTTTCCCTGGTATTCCTGCTGGCTCAATCGGTATTCCAGGTGATGGGGCCTCTGCTGACTAAGACCGCCATCGATAAGTATCTCCGTCCCGAAGGTGCGCCCTCCTTTCTGGATTCCATGCTGCCCGCCGGCGCCTGGGCCGGTCTCTCCCGCATCGGGCTGCTCTATCTGGCGGTTCTGGCGGGAGTTTTTGTCACCGAATTCGCTCAGACCTACCTCATGCAGTACACCGGACAGTTGGCCATGTTCGACTTGCGCAAGCAACTCATGGAACATCTGCAACGCCTGGACCTGGCGTTTTACGATCGCAATCCGGTAGGCCGCCTGGTAACCCGCGTTACCACCGATGTCGATGTCCTCAACGATCTGTTCGCGTCCGGCCTGGTCACGATCCTGGGCGACGTACTGGTGCTGGGATTCATCCTGGCCATCATGTTCCGGCTAAGCCCCCTGCTGGCCTGCATCATGCTGGGCGCCATGCCTCTGGTGATTCTGGTGACGGTGATCTTCCGCCGCAGTGTGACCCAGAGTTATCGCCGGATCCGCGTGGCCATCGCCCGTATCAACGCATACATTCAGGAGCACATCACCGGCATCGTGGTGCTGCAGCTTTTCAATCGGGAGCGGCGCAGCACGGCGGAGTTCGAAGTGGTGAACCGGCAACATATGGAGGCGTACAAAGACGCTATCACGGCATACGGCTGGTTCTATCCGGTGATCGAGTTCATCTCCATGGTGGCCCTCGCCGGAATCCTGACCTACGGCGGATTCCGGGTCCAATCGGGGGGCCTCACCCTGGGAGTTGTGGCGGCGTTCCTGCAATACGGTTTGCGATTCTTCCGGCCGATTCAGGACCTCAGCGAAAAGTACAACATTCTGCAAGGCGCCATGGCTTCCTCCGAGCGCATTTTCACGCTGTTGGATACGAAGGCCGGCATTCTTCCGCCGTCCTACCCGGCCCCGGCGGCCACGGCGATTGCGCCAATCGAATTCGACCACGTGTGGTTCGCCTATCACGGCGAAGACTGGGTCCTGCAGGACGTCAGCTTCACCATCCAACCCGGCGAAACCATCGCGGTGGTGGGCCATACCGGCGCCGGCAAAACCACGCTGATCAGCCTGCTGCTGCGCTTTTACGATATTCAGCGCGGCGGCATCCGCATTGGCGGGACGGATATCCGCCAGATGGATCCGCTGGGACTGCGCCGGCAGTTCGGCGTGGTGCTGCAGGATCCGTACCTGTTCACCGGCACCCTGGCCGAAAACATCCGGCTGGGCACGGATAGTATCCAGCAGGAGCAGGTGGAGGCCGCCGCGGAACAGGTCAACCTGCTGGACTTTATCCGCAGCCTGCCGGAAGGGTTCGCGCAGCCCATTCGCGAGCGGGGCAGCGGACTTTCCACCGGCCAGAAGCAACTCATCAGCTTCGCCCGCGCGCTGGCCCACGATCCGCGCTACCTGATTCTGGACGAGGCCACTTCCAGCGTCGATACCGAGACCGAGATGCGCGTCAGCGATGCTTTGAACCGCATGGTGGAGGGGCGCACTTCCATCGTCATTGCGCACCGCCTTTCCACCATCCAGCGCGCCGACCGCATCCTGGTGATGCACAAGGCCAGACTGCGGGAATCCGGCACCCATCAGCAACTCCTGGCGCAGCGCGGCATCTACTGGAAGCTGTACCAACTCCAATACAAGGATCAGGAACTGGCAACCGCCGGCAGCGCCAAAGGCTCACCGCGGCGCGGCGCCGGGGAAGACGCGGCGAACCCTGAGTAACCCGGAAGAAGCTACTTTCGCACGGGCGGCTGGCTTGCCAGAAGCGAGAGTACTTCCAGAATTTCCGTTCGTGTGGAGGGATCCAACTCCAGATAGCGGCGGTCGCCCTGGCCAGGGATGAAATGGGTACCGCCGTTGGGATCCACCTGGACGGTGCCAGGCTCGGACCGGGTGAAGTAGCCGTGCTCGGGCCGCACGGCTTCCAGGGCGGCGGTCAGATCCCAGGTGGGCCGGTCGTAGGGCATCTGGTGATAGGCGCGATACGATTCCGCGATGGGGTGCGGGCGCGCGTAGTCGAAATCGTGCTCGATGCTGGCGGCGGGATAGAGAAGCTCCCGCCCGATTTCGAATCCGCTGAACACGATGGGAGTGGGCCAGCGTTCAAACACGGCTTTGGCCGAGTCGATATCGATGCGGACGTTGTACTCGGGTTCTCCGCCAGCGAAGTTACCCGCCATGGCGACCACCAGCGCGACCTTGTCTTTGGCGAGCATGGCGCCATCCGGAGAGTTAAGCAACGCGGCCAGGTTGGTGCTGAACCCGGTCTGCACGATCACTACTTTTTGAGCGGAACTGCGCAACAACCGCCGCAGTACGGTGGGCGCCGGTTCAGCGGCTTTGTCCTCGGCGACCGGCGCGCTGTGCAAAGCGGCGGTCATGTAGCCATCCCCGGCGCCGCCTTTGAGGGTTTGAATTGCAGCGCCCACGGGCAAATCGGCGCGGCCATAAAATCGATTGATCATCCGAACGTAAGGGACCGCCGAAGGATGGGCGTTGGTGAGGGTGACGCCGATGAGCCGGCACTCGCCGCGATCGGTCAGCGCGTGCAGCATCGCCAGCGCCAGGGCATCGTCGATATCGTTGCCCATGTCGGTATCGAAGATCACCGGGCGGGCGGCGAAGCCGGGATTCGCCAGCAGCAAAGCCAACAGCAGGATGCGACGCATGTTCCCTAGCATATCGCCGTACAACCCGCTGGTATAATCAAAGTTCCCTGTGCAAGATTATATTCGGATTCGTGGTGCGCGGGTCCACAACCTGAAGAACATTTCGCTTTCTATTCCCCATAACCAACTCACTGTGGTTACCGGTGTCTCCGGCTCCGGAAAGTCTTCGCTCGCGTTCGACACCATTTACGCCGAGGGCCAGCGCCGCTATGTGGAATCGCTTTCGGCTTATGCGCGCCAGTTTCTGGAGCGCATGGAAAAGCCGGAAGTAGACGATATCGACGGCATTGCTCCGGCGGTGGCCATTCGCCAGAAAAACACCACGCGCAATCCGCGCTCCACGGTGGCCACGTCGACCGAGTGCTACGATTTTCTTCGTCTGCTCTATGCCCGCATCGGCCATACCATCTGTCCCAACTGCGGCACGCGCGTGGTGCGCGATACGGTAGACGAAATTGCCGCGCGCCTGCTGGCTCTGCCTGAGGGCTCGCGCTGGTATGCGCTGTTTCCCTGTGGAGATCATGCCTCCACCCAAGCCCTGCGCGATCACCTGTTCGAGCTGCGCAAGAAGGGTTTCACGCGCCTGTTTCAGGACGGCCGGTTGTTCGAGTTCTCGACTCCGGAATCGCTTCTCGATATCGACTTCGGGCACCCGGTGTTCGTCCTGGTGGATCGCCTGGTCATCGGCCCCGACCTGCACCAGCGGCTGGTGGACACCATCGAGATCTGTTATCGCGAAACCGGCGAGGTGATTTTCCAGAGTGCTGCCGGCGGACAGACACTGCGCTTCAACGAGAAGTTTCAGTGCAAGACCTGCCTCACGGAGTTCAGCGTACCGGAGCCGATTCTGTTCAGCTTCAATTCGCCATACGGCGCCTGCCCGCGCTGCCAGGGATTCGGCAACACCATCGATTTCGATATGGACCGGGTGATTCCGGACAAGAGCCTTTCGCTCGATGAGGGCGCGGTGGATCCGTGGACCAAGCCCAAGTTCCGGTCGTGGCTGGGCAACTTCCGCAAATCCGGCGGGCGCAAGGTGCGGTTCGATGTCGCCTTCTGCGACCTGAGCGATGCCGAGCGCGATGCCACGTACGACTTTATCCGCCGCTTCTTCGACCATCTGGAGACCAAAAAGTATAAGCTCCACGTGCGGGTCTTCCTGAGCCGGTATCGCGGATACGCGCTGTGTCCGGAGTGCAAGGGCGTGAGGCTTCGCAAGGAGGCGCTCTACGTGCTCGTGGGCGGAAAGAACCTGGGCGACATCGCGCGCATGAACATCGCCGAGGCTCACGAGTTTTTCACCAGGCTGGAACTGAGCCCCGAGGAAAGCGGGATCGCCGACAAGATTCTGGTGGAAATCCGGCAGCGGTTGAAGTTCCTCAACGATGTGGGCCTGGAGTACCTCACGCTGGATCGCCTCTCCGCGACGCTTTCCGGCGGCGAGGCGCAGCGCATCCAACTGGCTACCAGCCTGGGCTCGCGCCTGGTGGGCGCCTGCTACGTGCTGGACGAGCCATCCATCGGCCTGCATAGCCGCGACACCGGACGCCTCATCCGCATCCTGCAGGAACTGCGCGATCTTGGCAACACCATCGTGGTGGTGGAGCACGATCCCGACGTGATGCAGGCGGCCGATCACATTGTGGACCTTGGTCCCGGCGCCGGCGAGCATGGCGGCGAGATCGTATTCGAAGGCTCGCTGGCCCAACTCATCGCCGACGGCAACAACTCTCTCACCGCCGGATATCTGCGGGGCGAGCGGCGGGTGGCCGCGCCCCGCGAACGGCGGCCCGTGAATCCGAAACGGGTGATGCGCTTCAGCGGAGCGCGGCTGCACAACCTCAAGAACATTCAAGTGGCCGTGCCCCTGGGCATGATGGTGGTGGTCACGGGAGTCTCCGGGTCGGGCAAATCCACACTGGTGCACGAGGTGATCTTCCGGTCGCTGGAGGCGCTGCACAAGTCGCGCGAATCGGCCGGGGACGCGGCATTCGATGAAGCTGCCGGGGCGCTCGACAGCGGCCCCAAAATGGCGTGCAAGAAGGTGGAAGGCGCGGACCGGATCACGGGCACGGTGATGATCGATCAATCCCCCATCGGCCGCACGCCGCGCTCCAACCCGGTCACTTACATTAAGGCGTTCGACACCATTCGGGCGCTGTTCGCCTCCACCCGCGAGGCCGAGAAGCGCGGGTACACGGCGGGCCACTTCTCGTTCAATATTCCGGGCGGGCGCTGCGAAACCTGTCAGGGCGACGGCACGGTGACCGTGGAGATGCAGTTTCTGGCGGACGTCGAGCTGATCTGCGACGAATGCAAGGGCACGCGGTACAAGAGCGGAATTCTGGAGATCAAGTACAACGGCCTCAACGTGCACGAGGTGCTGCAACTAACGGTGCGCGAAGCCATGACCTTCTTCCACGATACGCCCAGGCTGGTACAGAAACTGAAGGTGCTGGACGATGTCGGGCTGGGCTATCTCCGGCTGGGCCAATCGGCCACGACGCTTTCCGGCGGCGAGGCGCAGCGCGTGAAACTGGCGGCGCATCTGACCACTTCCAGTTGCGCGGGGACGCTGTTCCTCTTCGATGAACCCACCACGGGCCTGCATTTCGACGATATCGCCAAGCTGCTGGCCAGTTTTCAGCGGCTGATCGAAAACGGCGGGAGCCTGATCGTCATCGAGCATAATCTGGATGTGATTAAGGCGGCCGATTGGGTGATCGACCTGGGGCCGGAAGGCGGCGCCGCGGGTGGTTCCATCGTCGCCGAAGGCACCCCCGAAGAGATTGCAGAAGTGCCGGCGTCGTACACAGGGCAATACTTGCGCAAAGCGCTCAGCTAGAATCGTACTGGGAGATCCGCAATGCGTTCCGTTTTGCTCCTGGCAGTTCTGCCCACACTTCTCTGCGGCGCGGTGCCGCTGCAGATTGTTCAACCGATCGTCAGCCAGTCCGAAGGCGGCGTGGCAGATGCGCCCGGCACTACCCACGTACCGGGAGAGATCCTCTTCTTCACCTGCCGGGTTGCCAATTTCACCAAGTCTCCGGAAGAGAAGATTCACCTGGCGTATTCGGTGCAGCCTTTCGACCCGAAGGGGGTGCCGCTCACGGAAATTTACAAGAATGAACTGACCGATGAAATCAGCCCGCAGGACAAGGAGTGGTTGCCTCGTATCGCCACGGAAGTCGCCATTCCGCCGCTGGTGATGTCCGGCAACTATAAGATCCTGGTCAAGGTGGAGGATGTGGTCGGCCACACGACAGCCGAACTTTCGGTTCCCTTCCAGGTTCGCGGCCATGAAGTGGCGCCCAGCGATACGCTGACCGTGCGCAATCTCCGTTTCTTCCGCAACGAAGAGGACACCCAGCCCGTCGCCAGGGCGGTCTACAAGGCCGGGAGCACGATTTGGGTGAAATTCGATATGACCGGATACAAGTTCGGCCCGGCCAACAAGATCGATGTCAGTTACATTTTCAAGATTCTGAGCGGCGACAAAGTTCTGTACACCAATCCGGAAGCCGCGGGCGATCAGACCGAATCGTTTTATCCAAAGACGTATGTCACCGGCGAGTTCAGCGTGCCGATTCAGCCCAGCGTTAAGCCCGGCGAATACGCCATTCAGGTGGAGGTAAAGGACGCGGTGGGCAATCAGAATTATCAAATCAAGCTCGCGTTCACGGTGGAGTGATGGCTGAAAGAGTGGTAGTAGGGGCGGACCCGCTGTCCATTGAAGATGTCGTGCGCGTGGCGCGCGAAGCGGCGGAAGTGCGCATCGCCGGCGGAGCCAAGACGCGGATCGCCAACGGCCGCGCCCATCTGGAAGAGATGCTGGCGCGAGGCGAGCGGATCTACGGCGTCAACACCGGAGTGGGCGGCAACATTGGGATCTCGCTTGCGCCCGAGCAGATGGACACGCTGCAGCACAATCTGATGCGCCACCTGGCATGCGGCACGGGACAGGCTCTGCCGAACGATGTAGTGCGGGCGGCGACCCTGTTGCGCATTGTCACCTTCGCCAGCGGGGCTTCGGCGGTGCGTAACATCGTGGTGGACGCACTGGCCGCCCTGTTGAATCGCGGGGTGACCCCGGTGGTGCCGCGTTACGGCTCGGTGGGCGCGAGCGGGGACCTGATGCCGTCCGCCTATATCGCGCGCGTGCTGGTGGGCTTCGGCGAGGCGGAGGTGCGGGGCCGGCGGCTTCCCGCGGAAGAAGCCTTGGAATCGGTAGGGCTGCGCCCCATTCATTTCGCACCGAAAGAGGGACTGGCGCTGATCAACGGCACCACCGTGATGACCGGCGCGGCCGCTCTGCTGTGGGTGGATGCGTTCCACGTGCTGCGCGCGCTTCTGGCCGGCGTGGCGCTCTCTATCGAAGCCCTGCAGGCGCCGGATCTGCCGTTCCAGCCATGGGTACAGGAGCGCAAGGGCCATCCGGGCCAGGTGGCAGTGGCGGCACATGTTTTGGAATTGCTGCGAGGCTCCGGGTATACCCAGGCATCCAGCGGTCAGACCAGTTATTCGCTGCGCTGCGTGCCGCAGGGTTTGGGGCCGGCCTGGGAGGCACTTCAGGACTCGCGGGCGGTGATCCAGCGGGAAATCAATTCCGCCAACGACAATCCGCTGATCGATCCCGATAGCGGCGTCATGTATAAGGCGGGGAACTTCTACGGCGGTCACATCGCTCGCCTGCTGGACACCTGGAAGATCGATTTCGCCGTGATGGCGAACTGGGGCAATGCGTTGATGGCTGTGCTGGTGGATGACAAGTTCAACGCCGGCCTGCCGGCGAACCTCACGCCCGAGCCTGGCGTGAACTGCGGATTCAAAGGCATGCAGCTGAGCGTCACCAGCCTGGCCTGCGCGGTGCGCCAGATGGCCGGGCCGAGCTCGATTCATTCGCTGCCCACGGACCAGTACAACCAGGATGTGGTGAGCCTGGGGATGCACTCGGCCGTCACCGCGATGGATGCGCTGGAGTGCGTGCGCCACCTTGCCGCGATGGTGCTGCTGGCCTCGGCTCAGGCGGTGGATCTGCGGGGCGGTCCGGACCGGTTGGGCGAGGGAACGCGCCGCGCTTACGAGAGCGTTCGCCAGGTTGCCGCTTTTCAGGACAAAGACCGGGCCATGGAACACGAGGTGGCCGCAGTCACCGCCAAGATCGTCAGCGGACAGTTTTAGTTCTCCGTTGGCCGTTCAACATGATCAAGCGCCGTCACATCGACTGTGACTCTCTGACTTTCCAGCCTGAATCCGAATTGCTCGATGGCAGCGCGGACGCGGTCCGAAAAACTCTCCCGGGGGACGGGACCTCGGGCCGAAGCGTCCGTGCCGGCACTGCTTACGTCCAGAGTGAAATCGAATTTGCCGCTAACGGCGTCGCCGGTCCCCTGATCTCGGGCGTGCTCGTGCAACAGCTCGGCTTCCACGTTACCTTCTACGGAGCGATCCAGGTTTATGCCGGCCTCACGCTCGTCCACAAGATCGGCGCGGGCCCGTTTGTGGGTTTCACCGTCACGGCCCTGATCACATCGCTGGTGCTCGACCATTTTGGCTGGTTCAGAATGCCAGTGCACGCGATCACACCGGGCCGGATTGTCGGCGTGCTGCTGCCGCACGATCCCGCGCGCTACATCACGAAGCTGGTGCACTACAACTACAATCCGCAGACCGAATGCCCGCTGTTCCCCGGCTTCATTTGCCCGCATCATGGGCAACCACCCCGGCGCATCCGAACCGGAACTGGACCGTGCCGAGCGCATGGTCGAGTACCTCAAGCGCTCCATTGGCTATTCCCTCAGCGGCATCACGGAGGGGAAGGACGTCTTCGTGCCGTTCGGCTCCGGCAACAACGGCAAGACGACCCTGCTTTCCACTTTCCTGCACCTGTTCGAAGAATACGCCGTGCTGCTCCAGGTGGACACGCTGATGGTCCGGCAGGAGTGCAACAACACCCAGGCCGGCTTGGCCGACCTCCGCGGCGCCCGATTCGTGATGACCTCCGAGACGGAAGAGGGACAGCGCCTGTCGCAGGACCTGGCTGCCTCACGCGTTCGGTTACTTTTTTATTTGACCCAACGAGGGGTCTTTCAGTGACATTCTAGATGACCCAATTCGCAGATTGGAAGAAGGAAACCGGCTCGTGTTAAACTGCAAAAAGTCAGGGCCGTTAATTGTGGGTTAGCAGTGGACGTTCTTCTCCAGAAGTGAGTCGCAATGGCGAGCCTTGAGATGCGGAGGGTCTCTGATCTGGCTCATATTCTGATAACCGGGGCTGCCGGTTTCATTGGTAGCCATCTGACGGACCGACTGCTCCAGGAAGGCCACACGGTCAGCGGTGTCGACAATTTTACGCGAGGGCGGCGTGAAAACTTGTGTTCCGCCTTGCAGCACAGGACGTTTCATTTGGTCGAAAACGACCTTTCGACAGAAGCGGGCTGCATCGACGCATTCACTGCGGCATGCAGAATTGCGCCGATCGATTCCGTTTGGCACCTCGCAGCCAATTCGGATGTGCAGGCAGGAGTCGCGGATCCCTCGATCGATTTGCGGGACACTTTCTTGACCACCTTCCACGTCGTGGGTGCGATGCGCCGCTTCGGCGCGCGGGCTATTGTCTTTGCATCCTCGTCCGCCATCTACGGCGTACATAACGGCCCCCTGGCGGAAGACAGCGGCCCACTGTTTCCAATCTCCAATTATGGCGCCATGAAACTGGCGTCGGAGGGGATCATCAGTGCGGCAACTGAATCATTCCTGTCCAGCGCGTACGTTATGCGTTTCCCCAACGTTGTCGGAGGCCGGGCGACCCACGGGGTCATTTTCGATTTCATCGAAAAGCTAAGGCGTTCTCCGAGCGTGCTCGATGTGCTCGGCGATGGAAACCAACAGAAGCCTTATCTCCACGTTTCGGAACTGGTCGATGCCATGATATTCATCACGGACCACTCGCGAGAACGGGTCAACTGTTTTAATATCTCGGTTTGCGATGAGGGGGCCACGGTACGTTCGATTGCGGAAACGGTGGTGCGGCTAATTGCACCAGGCACGCCGATCGGGTATGAAGCCAACGAACGAGGATGGGTGGGAGACGTTCCCAGTTTCAGGTATACGATCGATAGACTATCCGCGCTCGGCTGGCGTGCCAAACTATCTTCCATGAAGGCTGTCGAGCGAGCTACCATCGAGTGTCACGCACAGAAAGGCGCATGCAGTTCGTAATTCTGGCGGGGGGAAAAGGAACACGGTTACGGAGCAAACTCGGAGAGTTGCCCAAACCGATGGCTCCGATAGGGGGAAGACCGCTACTCGAGCACCAAATCGAGTTAGCTCGCCGGTACGGTTTCGACGAGATTATCTTGCTCGTAGGGCATGGGCGCGAGGCGATCGAGGCCTGGGCCGGAGACGGTTCACGATTTGGCGTACGGATTCGAGCCATCGGCGATGGCCCGCCGCGCGGTAACGCCGGCGCTGTAATGGCTGCCCTGGAGCGTTTGGATTCCAGGTTCCTGGTGGTGTACGGCGACACGATGCTGAACGTGGATCTGTCGCGCTTCTGGAGTGCGCACGCAAAGCGGGGCAGTGCCGTTTCTTTATTGATTCATCCAAACGACCATCCCTGGGATTCGGACCTGATCGAAACGGACCGGCGCGATTTCATTACGGCGTTCCGTGCGGCTCCCGGCCAAGCCAGTTGGGACTACCGCAACCAGGTCAATGCCGGACTATATATAGTTGAGCGTGAAGCCCTTGCCGGGATGCCACGCTGCGAGGGCGTTCTGGATTTCGGCACAGATCTGCTACCTGGCTTGCTGGCGCGCGGCTTCGAACTCTTTGGCTATCGAAGTCCTGAGTACATTAAAGACGCGGGGACTCCTGAGCGCCTGGACGCAGTCAATGTGGACTGGGAATCGGGCCGCATTGCCCGCGGGTCGTTCGCGACACCTGTACCGGCGATTTTTCTCGATCGAGACGGTACTATTAACCGAGACGCGAATTATGTGCGAACGCCAGATGCGCTGGAACTCCTGACTGGCGTTGCCGGCGCTATCCGCGGGTGGAATTCAGCCGGGTGGCGTGTGGTGGTGGTCAGCAATCAACCTGTCATCGCACGAGGCGATTGCACCGAGGAAGGGCTCCTTGCAATTCATAACAGAATGGAGACACAACTGGGCTTGGCTGGCGCCTATGTGGACGGTATCTATTACTGTCCCCACCACCCGGACGGTGGGTTTACAGGCGAGAAACCTGAGCTGAAGACCCGCTGCAATTGCCGTAAGCCGGCTACGGCTCTGATCCTGCAAGCGAGCCGCGACCTGAATATCGACCTGAATCGTTCGTGGATGGTCGGGGACAGCACGACCGACATTCGCACGGCGCGCAACGCGGGCATTAGATCCGTCCTGGTCAGAACGGGAAAAGGCGGTCTGGATGGGCTTTATCCGGATCTCCCGGATTTGATTGCCCGGGACCTCAGTGAAGCCATGCACATGACCATTGCCTTGCACCAGGGAGCAGGGCGTTGACCATCAGCCAGACACCGCTGCGTATGAGCTTTGCCGGAGGGGGCAGCGATTTTCCATCCTTTTACCGCCGGTATGGAGGGGCTGTAGTGAGCACCGCGATCGATAAATTCATGTATATCGCAGTGAACAGGAAATTCGATAACGCCCTCCGCGTCAGCTATTCGAAAACCGAAGAGGTCGACGGGGTCGATCAAGTTGAGCATAAGCTGGTACGTGAATCGTTGCGGCTGCTGGGGATCTCCGGAGGGCTGGAGATCACGTCCGTGGCCGACATCCCCTCGCGCGGGACAGGCCTCGGGTCGTCCAGCGCTTTCACTGTCGGACTGCTGCACGCGTTGTATGGGCACCGTCACATGTCCATTTCGAGCGAGGATCTGGCGGCCAAGAGCTGCCGGATTGAAATCGATCTGTGCGCGGAGCCAATCGGCAAACAGGATCAGTATGCAGTTGCTTACGGCGGGTTGAATTTCATCCGGTTCGACCCTGATGACACTGTAACGGTGCAGCCGATCATTTGTGCGAAAGCGACCCTGCAGAAACTAGAGCAATCTCTGCTGGTCTTCTACACGGGCATCACGCGTGCCAGCGGGTCGATTACCGGGTCGCAATCGGAGACACTGGCACTCGATGGGGCAAAGCAAAAGATTGTCCAGCGCATGGCGACTCTGGCGCACCTGCTGCGGGATCAGTTGGAGAGCAACCGCCTGGACGGATTCGGCGAAGTTCTGCACGAAAACTGGATGTTGAAGAAGGAACTGACTCGCGCAATCAGCAATGGGCGTGTGGACCAGTGGTATGAAAAGGCTCGCACCGCCGGCGCGGCTGGGGGGAAACTCCTGGGCGCGGGCACGGGCGGCTTCCTGTTGTTCTGCGCGCCTCCGGAGCGGCATCCCGCAATTGAGGCGGCATTGGACGATCTGCGGCGGATCGACTTTCGGATGGAGCCGCGCGGCAGCAGAATCATTCTCCATCAGCCTTAGACCCTTTGAGTTAGACTTGGTCTGAATGTCCGGGCAAAAACACGTGCCGGTACCTGCGCGAACACTCCACCAGGAGTTACTTCCCATCACCGTGCCGTACCTGATTTGCCTGAACATTGTCTGTTATCGCGATGCACACGGCGGCCGGTATTTTGACCCCATGTGGCACCAGGATCTCATCCATCATGTGGTGTACCTGAAGGACCTGACACTGGCGTGTCCTTGCCATCCCGGCGAGCGGCCGGCGAATACTATAGCATGGGTGGCGCCGCTCCCGGCGATCCAGTTTGTCGACCTTCCTTTCTCGGAAAATGTGTGGCAAGCCATCCGGCGCCTGCCTTCGGCCGCAGTCCGTCTATGGAAGGCTATTGGGCGGGTAAAGGTTGTGCACCTGGGCGTGTCAGGGTGGCCGATTCCTTTCGGTTGGCTGGCTTCTCCTCTGTCCGCAATGCGCCGGAGACCCTCTGTGATCGTCGTCGAGTCGGCGCCCTGGCGATTGCTGCCTGGCCTAACCGTTACGTTGAAGAAGAAACTGAATGCGAGTCTGTTCGAGACTCTCGGCCGTTGGTGTGTCAACCACGCCAGCCTGGTCATTGTGACTCAGGAGGAGTATGGCAGAAGCCTGAGGACAAAAGACCCGAATGGCAGTCACATTATCCATGCTTCATGGCTGGACCCGGACACGATCATCTCCGGTGCGGAAGCGGCGGAATCGTGGCGCTTCAAGAGGCTTGACTCCGCGGGAGCCTTGAAGCTCTTGTTTGCCGGACGACTGGAACGTAGCAAGGGAGTCATGATCCTGCTGGATGCCATGCGCCTGTTAAGCCGGGACCAGGTTCCGGTCGAGTTGGACATCCTGGGTCAAGGGGAACTCGGGCCGGAATGTGAACGGGCGTGCCATGAGATCGGGGGCGTCACGAAAATCAGGATGCTAGGCACCCTGCCATACAATTCCGCGTTCTTTCATGCGCTGCGCGAGCATCACGCGGTGGTTGTTCCAAGCCTCTCCGACGAGCAGCCCCGGATCGTATATGATGCTTTTTCCCAAGCGGTTCCCATAATTGCCGGCGACACGCACGGCCTTCGGGATTGCGTCAGCCACGGCAAAACGGGCGTGATATCTCCTTCGAGCGACCCGGCGAGCTGGGCGGCGATGTTCAAGCAGTATTTGAATCGTCCGGATGAACTGGAAGCGATGGGTAGGGCGGGCGTGGAAATAGCGCGCAGCTTCACGCATGAGGAGATGCATCGAAGGCGATGGCGGCTGCTGGCGGACATGATCAACGATTCGCGGGTGGGCCTTTAACAATCTGCCGGATCTGGCGTCGCAGGTCCCACATCGACTGGCGGAGGATTCGGGCGGCACGTTCCGCGGGCATCAGAACGCGTCCTCGTATTACTTCGTAAGGCCGACTGCGGAAAACGGTGTCATGCGCCTCGCCGGCCCAATGCGCCGGCGCTTCCCTGGTGTAGTAATAGGCCGCGAACGACTTGCGTGCCTGATCCGGGGGACAATGCACTGCAGTGACACCATGGTAGCTGATCTCGCTGGTTTCAAAAATGACGCATCGGTTAAACAGTGGCTCAAACGAGTGATGGCAGCGTTTCACCTCCTGATCCCAGAGTTCCAGGAAGCCGCCCCACTCGGGTTTCCACTCCGGATTGAAAAATATCAGAATGTTCAGTCGCCGGTGCAACTGTCGTTCGGCAATATAGTTGAAGTCGACGTGCACGTCGAGACGCCCGCGCGGACCGGTCTGATGCATGCCGCCGCCGATCAATTCGCCGTCCGACAGCAGGCTAGGTATGTCGAACAGGGCAGATAGCAGTTCCAACCACGAAGGCGCCGCGAGGATTCGATTCAGTTCAAGGACCGGTGCGGCGAATTGCGAGGAATCTGTGATCTGAGTTTTCATTTTTTCGTTTACGGTGTTGAACGCGCGGCCGATTTTTCGGGCATTCTCGTAAGTCGGAAAGGAGTCATGCACCAGGCGGGCGAATTCGGGATCGAGGAAGTTGTCGATCAGCAAGTGCGGAAACGGAGTCACTGACCGCATGCGCAGGCGGAGTTCTTCCGGGTTGATCGGACGAATCACAGATGCCTGCCAGTCTGGTTCAGGGCGCCGCTTTCGGCCTTAAAACCAGTCAAAAGGACGCTGTGACTCATGAAGTCCACGATAAAGTGTGACGGATTCGGATTGCGCTTGCGTTGGATTGTGCGCCGCAACCACCCCAGCGTGCAACCCAGCAGGAACGCCGCGTCCACGAGGGCCGCGTAAACTGCGCCGTAGTTCTTGAGGAAGAACCACCGCCGCGCCTGAAACCAGTAAGCCGGGAGGCGCCCTTTCTTCTCCGATCCGATACCGGAAGAAGAGCCCTCGAAGTGAATGATCAGACTTTCGGGTACGTACCAGGTGGACCACCCCGCGCGCCTGGCATTCAGGCAGTAGTCCGTATCCTCGAAGTAGGCAAAGAATCTCTCGTCCAGTAGTCCCAATGTATCGATGACCTCACGCCTGATGATCATGCTGGCCCCTGCCACCCAGTCCACCTCATGGGCGGTGAGTGGCTTTGCTGGGGATCCCGCCCGGTTCGCCAGCCATCGCGAAATCACGCCGATTCCCAATCCGCGATCGAATTCGGAGGCCATGGAGGGGAAACGAAACGGCGAGCCTTGGGGACGGCCGTCCGCAAACTCCAGCCGGGTTCCGGCGATGCCCGCCCGCGGATGCTCGTCCATGAATCGCACTAACCGGGAAATGGCGTCCGCGGTGGTTAGAGTATCGGCGTTCAGCAACAGCACGTACTGTGGGGGATCAAGGGAAGCCATCGCTGTTCGAACGATCCGGTTGTTTCCTCCGGTGAAACCCAGATTGCGCGAAAGAGTCACTAACTCCACCCAGGCGTCCCAACCGTGCGCCATGATCGCCTGGCGGAGGCGTTCTACGGAATCATCACCGCTGCCATTGTCGACCACCACCGCTCTCGAGCCAGCGACATTCGCCAGTTCGGACGACAGCGACCGGAGACACTCGATCGTGAGATCCGCGACCCGATAGTTAAGAATGACGACCAGGAGTTTCACGGCGCTTCCTCCCGGTGGATCCACCGCTCGATTTGCAGCCTGTGGAACTTTGCGGTCTCAGACGCAATCTGATCCGGATGATATCGTCTCGCGGCATCTTCTCCCGCCCGGTGACCCAGTTTCGCCGCGAGGAGCGGATCGGCGAGCAAACGTGAAATCTGAGAGGCCATGTCGAGGGGGTCGCCAGGCCGGCACAACATCCCGTTGACGCCATCGGTCACGGTCTCAGCGATGCCCCCGGCGCGCGTGGCCACCAGCGGGCAGCCGTGGGCCATGGCCTCCAACGCCACCAGTCCGAACGTTTCGTAGCGCGATGCAACGATCGTGAGGAAGGCCTGCCGGCGGATCGCGGCCAATGCGGAGTTCGGCTGCCGGTCGAGCCAATCGACACGGCCGGCGACCTCAGGCGCACGCCGGCTGAGATACTCAGCCAGGGACCAGGAGCGCCCGTCGTCATCCAGAAACTCCGCCTCGCGTCCCGTAAACCAGAGCCGCAGTTTCGGGAAGTTGCGGGCGAGTGCGCAGAAGCAATCAACCACCACGTCTCCGCCTTTGTGACGATCGAACCGCCCCAGAAACAGGATGCGAGAGCGATCGCAGCCGTCCAGCCGCCAGCGATCCTGGGCTGACACGATCGGGGCGGGGGCGGGGATGACAGACGCGCCATCCAACGGCAATCCGTAACGGGCTCTGGTTCGCTCGAGAATCTCCGCAGAGGGCGCGGAGATCGCATCCGCAAGGGAAATCGTCACGCCCTCCTGACGGACTCGACGGCGATACGCCGCACCGAAGTTGACCTCCGACGCTTCCGCGTTGGCGAAATACGGCCCATGCAAACGGACTACCACGGGGATCGGCAGACGGGGTCGAATCAGTTGCAGCAACCCGAAGGTCTCTTCCATTTCGAGTAGTTCCACGCCACATTCGGCAATTGCGCGTGCCGCGGCTTGGCGCAAGTCCTCTCCGTTCCTCCGGCGAATCGCGTAAAAGGGATTGACGCGGAACGCGAGGGGATCGAGCAGCCTGGACAGAGGCAAGCGTGGTTCCCGCCCCAGGAAATAGACACCAGGCCACTGGCCGCTGCCGGAGGCGCCGAGAATGCAGGGTTGGTGTCCCATGCGCCGCAGAGATGCCACCATCTGGTCTACATACGTTACGATTCCATTTGCCGCCGCGTCTGGGGGCCAGGAAGGACTGACGAACGCTACGGTGAGAGGCCTGCCACCATTTAAATTGCCGTCATGCATGGGAAGCGATTTTTGAACCATATCGCGGTCCAACCCGTTCGTCAAGCCGCCGGGAACAGCCGCCGGGAACACCGGCTGCTCCGGACTCCCCCGGTAATCTGCCTCCCCAACTTCACCTCCGGATTCTATTCCACCAGCCTGATGACATTGAAACGGATCATGGACGTTCGCCGGCAGGTCATCCTGGAAATGGGGACTTAGTCTGAGAGCCCGCTCACGTCGCGGAGATGGGGCGAGTTTCCGAGTTGTGATTCGCCCCGAACAGGCTCGATGCTCCATTCAACGAGATGGCGAGATACATCCAGGTTGATTGCTTCCGGTTTGCCGACATCCGGAGGGAGCGCGTTGGGGCTTGTAAGGGCGCCGTCCTGCCCGCTTTGGTATTTGACGGAACGACCCATTAGGGACTGCTGGATGTCCAAAGAGCGATGTGCGAAACGAAGCCAATTTCGATTAGCAACGTGTGCAATCATCCAGTTGGCCGCGTACTCGCAGCGGGCGAAAATGGTTATCTAAGCCTGGACAGGGAGCTGGGACGACGATGGAAGATGAACAGATACGTGAAGCCCTAAATGCGCATTGGCACGCATCCGCAGTCGGGGATGCAAACGCGGAACACGATATTTACGATGACGATGCCATCTGTGATTACCCCCAGTCAGGCGAGCGAATCGTCGGACGAAGAAATTTGCAGGCTTTGCGGAGTCATCATCCTGGTAAGCCGTCAGGCTTCAACGTCAAGCGAATTCTCGGGAAAGGTGATCTCTGGATCACGGAATACTTAATCACCTACCAAGGACGACCAGCATACACCGTGAGCATTATGGAGTGGGTGTGGATCTCATACTGGACATTGACATTCAAGGCCCGCGGACACGGTGAAAG
>JARLGM010000103.1 GCA_031292755.1 Candidatus Sulfopaludibacter sp. | reverse complement strand
GCGCGAGGTCCCCTACGAGCGCTTGCCCCAGGAACGGCTGCTGCTCCTCGACGAGTTTCCCGATTACGACACGAGCTACATGGAAGATCGCCGCGTGGCCAAAGACTGCATGCTCAGCTATCGCGGCAATCGTTACTCGGTACCGTTCCGCTTCGCCGGAAAAACCGTCCTGGTACGAGAGCCAGTGACCGGCGGCCGCATCGAGATCTATAGCGAGATCAAAGTAATCGCCGAGCATCGGCTGGCCGAAGGACGTGGCGTCATGGTGGTTGACCCGGCGCACTATGCGGGGTTGGCGGAGAAACGGCGCCCGCGCGGACCGGCACCGCCGCCGGAGGGCTCGCCAGGCCCATTGGAGTTGACGCCCGGTCCGGGAGTCGGCCGCGGGTTCCTGGCGCCGGAAGTGGAACAGCGGTCCCTGGCCGTGTACGAGGAGGTGGCCGATGTCGCTGCAATCTGAACGCATCCAGCTGCTGATGCAGCGCCTGAGCCTGACCGAAATGGCACGCGGCTATGAAGCGCTGGCCGAGCAAGCTACCCAAAAGAACCTGCCGTACTGCGATTTTCTGGAGCAGGTGCTGGAGAGTGAGGCCAACGTCCGGCAGGAGCGCAACATCAAAGTGCGCACGCAACTGGCGGGCTTTCCGGACGTCAAGCGGCTGGAGCAGTTTGACTTCAAGTTCCCTGCCTCCATCGACGAGAAGATTCGCGAACTGGCGAGTCTGCGTTTCCTGGAGCGTCACGAGAACGCTTGGCGGTCTCCCTGGGCATGGAAGCCATTCGTCACGGCTTCAGTGTTTACTTCGTCAGTTTGCCGGATCTGCTCGACCGCCTGGTGCAGGCGCAGGCGGAGAACCGCATGCGCAAGAAGATGTCCCATCTGTGCAAGTGCCGTCTCCTGGTCTTCGACGAAATCGGTTACCGCAGCTTAGACAAGCAGGCGACCACCTGCTTGTTTCAGTTGATCAGCGAACGCTATGAGCGGGGCTCGATGATCCTGACGTCCAATAAGAGTTACGGCGAATGGGGATCGATTTTTCAGGACAACGTGATCGCCAGCGCGATCCTCGATCGTCTGTTGCACCACGCGCACACCATCAACATCAAGGGCGACAGCTACCGGCTGAAGGACAAGCGTAAGGCCGGCGTGTGGACGCAGGCGGCCGCCGATCCGGGCGTCTCCGGAGGTGCCGCATGATCCCGGCACCACGCTTGCGACTGAAAAGACCCACCGGTTGGTTCGCCGCCGGCCAGGAGGTGGCCGCGGCGTTGCCCCTGCTTTCCGATGCGGCCTTCAGACTATATGTCTTCCTGTGCTTGAACGTGGATCGCCATAGCGCACGGATGGTCTGGGAGCCGATGGAGTTGGCGAATCTGCTGCAACGCGACCGCCAGAGCGTGACCGACGCGCTGGAGGAACTCTGCCGTCGGGAAGTCTGCTGCCGGCATCCTGACGCCGACAATCGGATCGCCATCGACCGGCTGTCGGTCGAGATCTGCGACCGTTTCTGGCCTTACGAGAAACCGCCGGTTGAGGAGTTTGGCATCGACCAGAACCGCTATGTCCAGCAGGCCCGGCAGATGCTATCGGTCCCTGCCTGCGTACGAGTCCGCTTCAGCGCCGCCGACGAACGGCTGGCGGCCATTCTCTATCGGCGCGGGGTATCACTGGTTCATCTCCAGAGGGCCATCTGGCTCGGTTGTGCCCGCAAATATGTGGCCCTATTGAACGGGAGCGAGCACACTCCCATGCTCGTCACCGGCTTAAACTATTTCTCCGCCCTCGTGAACGAGGTCGCCGATACGTCCGTCGGAGAAGACTACTGGAAGCACATGCAGCACAAAGTGACCCAACTGGAAAGGAGGTGGCTGAAAACTCCGGCAGGGTGATCTGGGCCAAAACGAAATGACGGAAACGAAATAATGCTGATTCTGCCCCGGAACATCCAAGCCCTTGCTTGCTGCGCCGGGGCATGCCTACAATCTTCTTTCTGCACCTGGGGAAATTTCAACCGGCGAAAGTGGGGATTTTTCAACCGGCGGAAACTGGGGAATATTCAACCGACGTTGACAGTGGGCTGACATTGCTGGAGTTTTGCAGTTGGCTGGAGCGCCACCTTGACACCCCGGTGATTCCGAACTCGACTCTTCCGTCTGGAACATGGGATTTTGACGTGCATTGGCGGACGGGCGATCAGGGGTCGCGTCTTGCGGCGGTCAAAGATCAAGTGGGCCCTGACTTGGTGGAAGGGACCGCCTCGGTGGAGTATCTCGTCGTGGATCACGTGGACAGGCCACTCGGCCGTCCGTAACGCCCGGCCGTTGCGGTGGGCATTCCTGAGGAGTAGCCAGTTCCGGCCGGACATGGCCCAGCGGACAAAAAACAGTGTCAGCTTAGCTAACCTTAACCGATTCAGAAGGCTGCGCCGCAGGCCGGGACGTACCAATTCAGCCCCGCCTCGCCTCACGGCGCAGTCCCTCATGGACGAGCATTTTCAGCAGGGTCTGGTAGCCGATTCCCTTACGTGTCGCAAGTTCGCGAGCCTTCTCAACGTCTGGCCCGGGCAGCCGCAATGCGATCTGCACGCTGGCAGCCCGGTTCAATTGGCCAACAAGACGCGATCCCTTCGCGACTTTCTCTTGAGGTTCCGCCGCTCTCTGCTTCAAAAACTCACGTCCCTGGCGACTGGCCCACCAAGTAGCCTCCTCGTCTTCGTCTGCAAAGGTCGGTGGCTTGAATGCTCTTTTCATCTTTCACTCTCCTCGAAGCCGCCGCGCAAAATAATCCTTCCTCTGCCCGGCATCCAGTTTGTACGCGGTCACGACGCGGATTCGGTCATCGCGCTCCGTCAGCACCACCGCTAACAGCCGTCCGGCGTCGGTTTCACCATAGTATACAAAGCGCGGTTCCCCGCCGACGTTCTGTTCGTAGATCAGGATGGGGGCATTTGACAGTGCCTGTTCTACGTCGCCGCGCTTGATCCGATGGGCGCGGATCTTTCGGAGATTGCTCTCGTCCCAGTCGAACACCGCATCTCCATTGTATATGCAAAGCATGACAGTGTTGACGCACGGGGTTGTGAAACGGCTATATACCGGAAACTAACGCTTCGATCGACCTCTGGCCGTCTCCAGCCTGCGGACATATCCTTCAGCGGCGGCCTGCCTGAACAGCATTGGGGCTCGCGCCGCGCCCCTAATCCCGCGACAGCGTCCGGTTTCTAAACAGCCAAGCACCCACCAGAAAACAGACCAGCGCGTAATCCAGGCCATATGCCAGCGTGATTACATGATCGGTCCACGGCGCCACCCGCAGCGTCGCACGGGTCACCGTGAGGAAGCGAATCTCCGAGAGCGCGCTGGTCGAAGGCAGGATGTCGAAAAGGGTCTTGCGCACCCAAGGAGCCATGAATTGCGGAGGAGCCGCCGAGGGCGCCACAATCTGCGCCGCGATGGACATCACCAGTACGATCCCGCAAGCGATCATCGGGTGCATCACCGTCACCAGCATTAACGCAATCGCGCTGAAGACGGCATAACGCACCAGCGGATACACAATCAGCAGCCACGGAGATATTTGAATATGCACTCCGCCGATCGCCGCCATCGCGTAATTCAATGCCAGCATGCCGAACACGAACGCCACCATCAGCAACTGCACGCCCAGATATTTGCCCAGCAGGTATTCCCACCGCCGCACCGGCCGCGCCATCACCGCCAGAATCGTGCCCGTTCTCATTTCACCCGATACCGCGTCCGCCGCGGCCCACGCGGCCAGCAGACTGCCGAAGCCGCTCACCATGCTCATGATGCCGCCGATAATCTGCAGCACCATGGCCTGCATCTGGTCGGCGCCGATGGCGCGATTGTTCCGCGCCAGCATCAGCGGCGTCAGCGCCAGCAGCATCACGCATACCATGCCCGCGCTGAAGACGATGATGATCTTATTCCGCAGCAAACTGTTGAACGTATTGGCGGCGATGGCGCGGACTTTCATGACACACTCTCCTTTCCGTCCACCGTTTTCAGGAAGACTTCCTCCAGCGTGCTCCGCACCGGGTTCAGGCTGACCACGTCGCAGCCGCCGGCCCACAGCGCCTCGGCGATTTCGCGCTTGCGCGCCAAGTCGGTCGTCACCTTGATGCCCTGCGCCGTCCGCTCCACCACGGCCCCGCGCTGTTTTGCGGCGATTTCCATCTCGCTGGAAAGACTGCTCACCACAATCTCCACCGCCGTCCCGCTGCCCAGCATTTCGTTTAACCGGCCCGTGCGGATCAGCTTCCCGTGATCGATGATCACCACCCGGTCGCAGATCTGCTCCACTTCGGGCAGGATGTGGGAACTCAGGAACACGGTCTTGCCCTGCCCTTTGAGCGAGACCAGCAGTTGCAGCACCTCGCGCCGCCCGGCCGGGTCCAGCCCCGAAGTCGGCTCGTCCAGAATCACCAGTTGCGGGTCGCACAACAGCGCCTGTGCGATCCCCAGCCTCTGCACCATGCCGCGCGAGTACCTGCCGATCTTCAGATTCTCGTAACCGGCCAGTTTGACCTTGGCAAGCAGTTCGGCGATCAGAGCTCCGTCCCCCGGTGCGGTACGGCCGGCCAGCGCCCTGTGAAGCCGCAGCAACTTCGGCCCGGTCAGATACTTGTAGAACGCGAAATTCTCCGGCAGGAAGCCGATCTGTTCCTTCGCCCGGACATCGCCCGGCTCGTAGCCCAGCACGCGCACCGTGCCGGCATTGGCAAAATGAAATCCCATCAGGATGCCAATGCTGGTAGTCTTGCCCGCGCCATTGGGTCCCAGAAAGGCGCACACCTCACCCGGTGCCACGTCGAAGGAGACGTCTGACAGCGCCTCCACGCGCTCCTCGCTGAACCAGCGCTTGTAGACCTTGCTGACCCCCTGGAACTCAATTGCCGCGCCGGCCATCCATCCCTCCCATTCCGAATCGTCCCGGAAAGCCGAGCTTGTTCGCCAGGTCGAGTTGCGACCGTGGATCGAAACCCGACCGCCCGAAAATGATCGTGCCCGCCGAATCCACCACAATCATCGAGGGCACGCTCTCTACGTGGAACCGATCCACCGTCTTTTGTCCCGGATCCAGCAACACCGGAAACGTCATACCGTTTTCCCGGGCGAACTTTTCCGCCTCCGCGCGGTCCTCATCCACGCTCACCGCCAGAATTTCGAACGCAAAACTCGTGCCCGCCGCACCGCGATACAGCCGGTTCAGAGTGGGCATTTCGGCTTTGCACGGGCTGCACCAACTGGCCCAGTAGACGATGAGCACCTTCTTCCCGCGATAATCGGTCAGCGAAACCATGTGCCCGTCCAGCGAGGGAAGGGAAAGCGCCGGCGCCGCCTTGCCCGCGGCATTGATGGCGCTCCCCCGGTTATCGAAATCTTCTTCCAGAGTCTTGGCGCGCGCGGTAATCCATACCGTGAACGCCGCGAGTGCCGCCACCGTGACCAGTCCGGTAGCGGAAATGCTCTTCATGGTTACGCCATTATAGTTGCTGGCGCGCCGCCGCGAGGAGCCGCTCCGCATTCAGCGCGCCCTCCGGCGTTTCTTCGTGTTTGAACATCAGGTACAGGTCACGGCCCGAGGCCAGCAGTTCCCGGGCGCGCGTGGCGATGGCGTCCACATCCTCCGCCGTGTACTCGGGCTTGCGCAGCCGGTAGTAAACGAAATCGGCGGTGATCACCTCGGGAATCCCCAGCCTTTCCGATTCGGCTACGCACAGCGAGACATTGCGGCTGCGCAGCGCCTCGTACACTTCGTCGTTAAGCCACGAAGCGTGGCGGAACTCAAAGGCATGGCGCATCTCGCGCGGCAGCAGTTCCAGGTACGCCTCCAGAAGTCCCACATCGCACTTCAGCGCGGGCGGAAGTTGGAACAGCACCGGCCCCAGGCGCCGCGCGGTGCGCAGCGGATCGATGGCCTTGAAGAAGATCTCGGTGGCCTGCTCGGCATTCTTCAGCCGCATGATATGCGTGATGCGCATGTTGGCCTTCACCGCGAAGACGAAACTGGCCGGCGTGGCCTCCACCCATTTGGCCAGGGTCGCGGCAGCCGGCAGGCGGCGGAAGGTGTAATTGATTTCCACGCAGTTCAGCCGCCCGGCGTAATGGTTCAGAAACTGGTCCGCCTTCAGTTTGGCCGGATAGAAGGCCGGCTTCCAGGCGGCGTATGCGAAGCCGGAGGTTCCGGCATACAGGTTTGCCATGGCTTATCATTATCTCTGGCTAGAGATCTTAATGCTGATCCACATCATCGTAAGCTGGTTACTGAGCGCGCTGGCGCTGTGGATGGTCGCGCAGATGGTGCCGGGTATCGAACTGCGCGGCTTCGGCGACGCGTTAATCGCCACCCTTGTGATTGCGGTGGTGAATGCCACCATCGGCCCAATCTTACGGTTCTTCTCCTTTCCCCTGGTGTTTCTCACGCTGGGGCTGTTCCTGCTGGTGGTGAACGCCATTCTGCTCAAACTCGCCTCGCTCTTTACTCCGGGCTTCAAGATCCGCGGATTCCTTTCGGCGGTAATCGGGTCGGTGGTGCTCACCATCCTGACCTGGATTCTGCGCCGCCTGGTGTTCTAGTGCTGAAACCGCGGACGGTGGAGGAACTGGCGGAAATGCTGGCGCGCCCGGCCAAGCACGCGCGCACCATCGCCCTCGAAGGCTGCGCCAGCAAGCGCCTCATGGGCGGCCCCACCCCCCAGGCAGACGAATATGTCACCACCAGCGGCCTCAACCGTGTGCTCCAGTATGAGCCCCACGACCTGACCATCAGCGTGGAAGCCGGATTGCCCTGGCGCGAACTGACCGCGCTCCTGGCCAAACACCGCCAGATGATTCCGCTCGACCCGCCCTACGGCGCCGTCGCCACGGTCGGCGGCGTGGTCGCGGCGAGCTCCAGCGGACCGCGGCGCCGCCTGTACGGCACCGCGCGCGACGTGGTCATCGGCATGACCTTCGTCACCCTGGAGGGCAAGCAGGTGCGATCCGGCGGCATGGTCGTGAAGAATGTGGCCGGTCTCGACATGGGCAAGCTGATGATCGGCTCGTTCGGTACCCTCGCGGCCATCGCGGTGGTCAACTTCAAAGTGGTGCCTGCGCCCGAGGTCGAGCGCAGCTTTCTGCTGCCGTTCGATTCCCTGGCCGCTGCCATCGCCGCGCGGGACAGCATCCTGCGTGGCGTCTTGCAGCCTTCGGCAATCGACCTGTTGAACCCCGCGGCCGGCGCTGCGCTGGGCAATCGCGCGTGGCTGCTGGCGGTTTGCTGCGGAGGCAACACCGCCGCGGTGGATCGCTACGAGCGGGAACTGGCGCTGCTGGGCAATGGCGTGGCCTTCGATGGCGAGCGCCACGATTCGCTGTGGCATTACGTCCGCGAGTTGACGCCCACCTTCCTCTCGCAGCATCAGCATGGCGCGGTGGTTCGCGTCTCGTGTACGCTGAAGGAGTTGCAATCGGTAATGGAATTCCTGCCCGGCGTGGCCCTGGCGCGCGCCGGCTCGGGTGTGTGTTACGGATATTTCGAGCGCACCCAGGATGCCGCGCTGTGGCTCTCGAGCGCGGCCCGGCGCGGTTGGAAGGGTGTCCTGGAGTTCTCGCCGGAAGAGTGGAAGCAGGATGTGGAGATGTGGCCTGCTCCCGGCGGCGACATCGAACTCATGCATCGCGTCAAGAAGCTGTTCGACCCGGAGAATCTGTTGAATCGTGGCCGACTCTATCGTCGCATCTGAAAAATCGGGACCGCGCCAGTTCGATCTGGACCGCTGCGTTCACTGCGGTCTCTGTCTGAACGCCTGCCCCACCTATCGCGAACTGGGGCTGGAGATGGATTCGCCGCGCGGCCGCGTCTACCAGATGGTGCAGGTGGCCGCGGGCGCCGCCATCACGCCGGCCTACCAGGAGCACATCGGTCTCTGCCTGGCCTGCCGCGGGTGCGAATCGGCGTGCCCTTCGGGCGTGCGCTACGGGCGTATGGTAGGACGCGCGCGCCGAAATCGAAGCGCAAGTGCAGCGCGGTCCCGTGGCGCGATGGGTCCGGCGCTTCGTGTTCCTGAAACTGTTGCAATCGCGGGGCGCGCTTTCCGTGGCCGGTACCCTGCTCTACCTGTACCAGGTGAGCGGCCTCAAAGCTCTGGTGCGGGCCCTGGGATTCATGAAACTGCTGGGCCGCCTGGGCGAACTGGAGCCGCTCACGCCGTCGGCCGAACCGCCCTTCTTCTTCAGCCAGATTGGCAAGACCTTTCCGGCGCAGGGCGAACGCCGCCACCGCGTGGCGTTTATGGCCGGGTGTATCGCCAATATCTCCTTCGCGCGCCTGAATGAGGCCACTGTCCGGGTGTTACAGCGCAACGGCTGCGAAGTGGTGGTGCCTGCCGGCCAAGGCTGCTGCGGCGCCCTGCACCTGCATTCGGGCTTGCGCGACGAGGCACGCAAGCTGGCGCGCCAGAACATCGATGCCGTTCTGGTCGGAGGCTTCGAAGCCATCGTCACCAACGCCGCGGGTTGCGGCTCGACCTTGAAAGAGTACGGCGAATTGCTGGAGGACGACCCCGAGTATGCCACCAAAGCGCGCGACTTTGCCGCGCGCATGAAGGATATCACCGAGTACCTGGCGTCCATCGGTCTGACCCAGAAGATGCGGCCGGTGAATCTGGCCGTGACCTATCAGGACTCCTGCCACCTGGCCCATGGGCAAAAGGTGCGTAGCGCGCCGCGCGAACTGCTGGCGGCCATTCCCGGATTGCAGTTGCAGGAGATGCGCGGCGCGGACCTGTGCTGCGGCAGTGCCGGCATCTATAACGTCGTGCAGAACAAAATGTCGATGCAGATTCTGGGCCACAAGATGGAGTCTGTGAACGCCACCGGCGCGACGGTCATCGCTACCGCAAACCCGGGCTGCCTGTTGCAGTTGCAGGCCGGAGTCCGGCTGCACGGCAACAAGCAGCGGGTCATGCACGTGGTGGAACTGCTGGATATGGCCTGCCAGCAGAAACCTTGACAGGTTGTTTGATTACTTCAAAACATCTTCAAAGAACGAAAGCGCTCTCGGATCCTGTGAGTTCTTCAGCGAATTCATGGCCTGTTTGCGGAGCTGATCGTTCTTCGTCGTCTTCACGACTTGAATCAACAGCGGAATGCCCTGGCCGTCCGGCAGTTGCTGCAAGGCCGAGACCGCGCGGCGCTGCACTTGTTCATCGGGGTCCGCCAGCGCGCCGCTCAGCGTATTGAGGATCGCCGGTCCGGGCTTCCGCGCCAGTTCCCCCACGGCCTGGGAACGCAGCCGCGCGTCTTTATCGGTGCGCGCGATGGAGATCAGCAGGTCCACGGCTTCCGGCTCTTTGCTGTTCGCCAGCGTTTGCACGGCCCGCTCGCGGACCTTCATATCCTTATCGTTCGCGATCAGGTTCTTCACCACTTCGAAGCCGTGGCGTCCCCGCGAATTGGCCAGCGAAGAGACCGCGCGCAGGCGCAGCGATTGCAACTGATCCGGCGCGACATAGCGATCCAGCAGCCGGTCTGCCGCCGGATCGGCGTGCATGGCGATGGCGCTCATGGCGCTGTTGTAGTTGTTTACGTGCTGTTCCACGAAGGTGGCCAGCAAGGCCACGCTCTGCGCCGGCTGCACGTCGCTCAACCAGTGCATTGGCACGCCGCCGGCGTCGATTTCGCAATCGGGAGAGATGGCGCGGATGCGATCCACCGTGCCTGCTTCCACGCGGAACAGCACCACCACCTGGTCGGGCGGTTCCAGGTGAACCACGCCGGCCCGGTTAAAATCGGAGCGGTTGACGTAATCGCATCCCATGTTATAGGTGCGAGTGGAGGGGACGGCGTAACCAATCCAGGCCGGCTGCGGCTGGGCGCTCAGCGCGGCCCGGAAGGTCTGTTCCAATCCGCCCGATGCGGAGCGCGTATCCACTTTTGCGTTGGTCAGCAGTTTCGGCTGCGCGCCCAGCGGCAGCGCCGCCGCCATCAACCAGATAGCCCGTCTCATTTGTTCAGAATCTCCTCGAGAAACTGCGTTGCTTCGGGGGATTTCATATCCACCAGGCGGCGCACGATGGACTTTTTGGTA
This sequence comes from Candidatus Sulfopaludibacter sp., assembly GCA_031292755.1. Taxonomy (GTDB): domain Bacteria; phylum Acidobacteriota; class Terriglobia; order Bryobacterales; family Bryobacteraceae; genus Sulfopaludibacter. Next base: position 16,720 of record JARLGM010000103.1, on the reverse strand, counting down.
TCCAGATCGGATTCTTTACGGGCCAACCCCACCAGGGCCGGCACGTTCCGCTGATCGGCCAGGGAGTTGATGATGGCCCGCTTCACCTGCGGATCCTGTTCGGACCCGTAGATGGAAACCAGCGCATCGCTGGTGTTGGCGGCTTTCACCGAACCCAGGCTCTGCACGGCGGCGCGGCGCAGCTTGGGGTCTTTATCGGTGCGCGCCACCTCGATCAGCTTTTCGCTATTGCCGCCCATCAGCCGCAGCAGTTCCGCCTTCACCGCGGGGTCCGTTTCGGCTTGGTAGAACTGCCACATCTCCGCCTGGTCAGCCGTCGAACCCACCATCCGGATGGCATCCAGCCGCAGGTCCGCGTTCTTTTCGTTCTTGGCGATCTGGATCAGGTGCTCCTTGTCCCGGGCGGATACCAGCGCGTTGAGGACGGCTCGCTTCACCGCCTGGTCCTGCGTGGCTCCGTAAATCTCCATCAGAAGCTGCCCGTGATTGGTCTGCTTCCCGGTGCGCCCGAGGTACAGAATGGCCTGCAATTGCAGATCCGGATTGGCGTTGCCGCGGGCGATCTGTTCCAGCATCTGCTGCGCCTTGGGCGAACTGTTTGACGCCAGCACGTAGATCGCTTCTTTTTTCACCCTGGGAGCCTGGGCGCCTTTGAGCAGACGGTCCAGAATGGGCAGGGCGCGGTCCGGGTCGCTCTGCACCAGGCCGTTCAGGGCGAGCAGCTTGAGTTCGTCGTCGGACTGGCTCTCCGGCGTGACCTTTTGCCCGGCGGACTGCTTGATTTCCAATTCCAGAGCCTTGGCATCGTCCAGCCAGCGGCTGCTGGCGTACTTGGTGTGCAGTTCGGTCAGGGCGGCGGTGGCTTCATCGCGGCGTCCCAGCTTGTTCAGTGTGTAGGCCTTCCAGTAGAGGGCCGCATCGGCGCGCACGCCACCGCGATTGGCCACTTCCGTAAAGGCGTCCAGGGCTTGATCGAAGGCGTGGTTGTCCAGCGCGCGCTGGCCCCGGTCGTACAGCGAATCGACGCTCATATTGCGGCTGATGCGAATGCCGTTCTGCCCGTAGAATGGGGTGGCCGGCATCGGTGGCATCGGCGGCATGGGTGGCATGGGTGCCCTGGGCGCTTGCTGGGCGAAGGCCAGCCCGTTTAAGTTCTGCAGTGCCCGGGTGGCGTTTTCACGAGCCATATCGGCATTTGCCCGCAGCCTTTGAAGATTCTCATCCTGGTTCACTGCCATCTCGGCGGCGCGAGCGGCCTGCTCATTGATTGCGTCGAAATCAATGCGCGAGAGCGCCGCATCCACCTGCTGCTGGATGGCGTCGGCGTCGATACCGATATTCAGATCCATATCGAGATTGAGATCGTTGCGCCCTTCCAGGTAGAGTCTTGGGACCGCACGCGGGGCCGGCGCGGGACTCGCGGCGGCCGGAGCCGGCGGAGCTGGTGGCGTCTGTGCCAGGGCACATGCTGCCGCCAGGCAGCAAGTTGGGATCACGTTTCGAAATCGAATCATTTGATTTGACCTTCTCTATAGTTTCTGGCGGGCTGTTACCGTCCCGCCGGCTCCCGCCGGTTCTTCCTGATTCCGGACGTTCGAGCCCATTACCCGAATCTTGAACAAAATGCCTTTGGCTTCCAGCCGCCGGCGCATATCTTCCAACTCCACCGGAGAAAGCTTGGACGGCGCGTGGGTGATATCCAGCAGCACGCGATCCAGTTCCTCCAAAAGACCGCCGATGGCACGGTCTCCGGTGTGCTCCGCCGTCTGCCGGTACAGCCGGCTTTCGCTCACCAGGTCCTCCGCCCGTTCCTGCTGGGAAGAGATGTCCAACGCGCCATGCGCATGGGCGTTGGCCAATTCGATCAGCACCATCTGCGACCGTTCCAGGTAATCGCCCACGGCCACCAGCAGCACCCGTTCGCCATGCTGCGGATCGCTGGCCACAGCCATCGCCTGCGGCCGGCGAGCCTGCGGATAGAAGCGTCCTGCCAGAAACGCCGCCACCATCAGCCCCGACAGAGCGGCGCCGGCGGCCACCCAGCGCCAGGAAAATACCGGCGCCAGGTACCGCCGCCGCGCCGGCAGACGGCGCTGCACCTGCGCCCACACCGAGGCCTCGTAGTCCATGCCGGGGTCGGGAACCGGGAGCGAATCCACCACGTTCAGCACCCGCTGCAGCGAGCCGAACAGATTCCGGCAGTCCGGACACTCTTCCAGGTGCTGTTCGGCGGCCAGGGCATCGCCCTCTTCGCCGTAATAATGCAGGATCAGTTCTTCTTCGGTAAGATGGTTCATTTTGCCGGACTCGCAATCGGCTCCAGTGCCCTTCGTAATTTCTGCACCGCGCGAAACACGCTATGCTTGGCCGCCCCGGGCTGGCACTCCAGAACGCGGCTGACCTCTTCCATGCACATGCCCTCGAAATGACGGAGCACGAAAGCCGTGCGCTCCGTAGGGCTCAGTTCGCGCATGGCTTCGGCCACGCGCTCGCGGACTTCGCTGCTCAGCGCCATCCGTTCCGGCCCGGGCGCGCTGGAAGGAAGCGATGCCACCGGATCCTCCATCTCGCTTTCGGCCGGCGGCGCCAGGTGTTCGCTCCGCCGCTTGCGGGAACGGACCAGGTCCAGGGAGCAGTTGGCGGCAATGCGATACAGCCACGTCCCGAAACTGGCACGCTCGTCGAATTTGGCCAGTTGTTTGTAGGCGCGGAGAAAACTCTCCTGCACTACGTCTTCAGCGTCTTGTTGATTCCCAGTCATACGAAAAGCCAGCCGGAACAGAGATCGGCTGTGGCGCTCTACTAGCACCCTGAAGGCGTCGGTGTCACCCGAGCGCGCCTTGCTGACGGCCAGTACATCGTTTAGCTCCATCCGGCTGTTCTTTAGACTCTATGCTTTCAACCCGGTTAGCAAGATGGGGGTTGGGGCTAGGCATGGCCCCTTCTCCGTCTTCCTCCGGGGTGAATCAGTGCTTGCCCACCTCGTCGATGTTGGTGTCGTTCTTTAGGGGTCCGCTTTCGAACAGTCCCTGTGGCGGCGCGGCGATGTAGGGATAGGGAATCACACGAGGCGGAATGGCGTCGGGCTCGGCTAGCCAGGCGGTACGGTCCGGGTAATATTTCCGCAGCCTGTCGTTCTCGTTGGCTCCCAGGTCGCCGGCCCAGACGATGGGGGCGCGGTCGATATCGGCGTCATTGTGAATCCATTCGTGGAACAGATGCTGGGGGCCATAGTGGACGAAGACCAGTTGTTTGCCTCCCGCCTCGGCGAGTTTCCGGTGGATGGCGATGCGCCCCTCCGGATCGTCATAGTTGATGAAATCGCCGGTTTCGTAGCGGCCCACCGCCAGAAAGACGTTCTCGCTTGCCAGGGCATGAATGCCGTACCAGAACAGGAATTGCGCCGCGCACAGCGAGAGCACCAGCGGCGCGGACTTGATCCGCGCCAGCGCCGTGACGCTGACCAGCAGCATCAAACACGTCACCGCCGCAATGTAGTGCGGATAGAAGTACGGATAGAAGTTGGCGCCCAGGCTGAATAGCGCGAGCGTGCCCAACACCCAGGCGAAACGGAACTGGCGCAGCGCCGGCAGAAAGAAGGGCAGCGCCAGGTAAAGCGGCGGCAGGAAAAAGAAGCGGTAGAAATGGACCCGCTCCCCCCACCGTTCGAGGTAGCGGCCCATCGTGTCCGTGCCTTCTCCGTGAATGATGGACTGCGTCTGGTAATCGAGCTGTTGCTCCCCGGTAAGCGCGCGGTGCGGCGTGGGGTTGGGCTGAATGGTGAATGTGGCGGGCACGCCGTATTGGTAGCGGCTCACCTCGTACGGCAGCGTTGTCCATTGGCCGGTCACCGCGCGGTTCTGCGCCAGCATCAGAAGCACGGCCGGCAGGAATGCCAGGGCGGCCACCGCCGCGGGACGCCGCAGGCTGCGCAGTTGTTTTCCCAGGGGCAGAAAGTAGATGGCTACGCATACGGCCAGAAGCACAAATTCGAATGGCCGGGTGAGCATCTGGAGTCCCAGCCCCGCACCCAGCAGTACGGCATCGCGGCGCCCGCCGGACTGGCGCAAGCGCGGCAGCGCGCCGAAGACCAGGCATCCGGCGATGGCGCTGACCGCGCCTCCCCAGTACAGGTTCATCCACTGGTTGAGCGGCCCGAATTCCATCGCCGCCAGCAGCCCGCCCGCGAGCGCCCACCCCGGAGTGGTCCACGCCCGCAGCATCCAATAGCAAAGCGCGCACAGTGCCGCCACCGAAAGCGCCACTCCGGCCCAAGGGTGGCCGAAAATCAGCCAGCCGGCCGCCAGCACAAGACCTTGGCCCAGTGGAAAAATGGAGCTGTAGGTGGGCTGCTGCAGAATGAACACGGCCTCGAAGAACTGGTTCCAAGCGTGCGCCGGGTTGGCCAGGCGGAAATGGCGCAGGGTGTCGGCCAGCAGCAGGTAGCTGAAATCGTCGGCGCCGGAGGGTGCGGGCACCGGATGGCGCGCCAGCAGCGCCAGGCGCAGCAGCACGGGCAACGCCGCCAGGAGCGCCATGCACCAGCCGGTCCGCGCGGCAAACCGGCGGGCGGCCGGCTCCAGCCAGGCGCGCAGGAACACCAGGAACAGCAGCGCGCAAGCCAACGCCAGCAACAAAAAATCGCCCGCGCCGAAACCCACAGGATTGTGCAGCGGCAGAAACGAGCGGAAGAAGTCGAAGAGAAACATCGAATTCTCTATAGTACCCGCGTTGCGAACAACTATTAACAGGTCTTATTATCCCTCTAGCCAGGCGTTACAATACAACCAGGGGTGAGCTATGATTTCCGGTAAACTTGTTCACCTGATCGAGACGAATGCCGACCAAATCCTCAAGAGGGTGATCTACCAGATCCGGCATGAAGAGGATATGCCCCACATCCGGGCTCTGCTCGATAGCGAGTTGCGCGAGTGGAATCTGGAAGTGCTGGAAAGCCTCAGCCACTGGCTTTCGCCGGCCAATAAGGAGGATCTGGCGCACCGCTATGAGCGCCTCGGCAAGTTGCGCTTAGAGCAGGATGTCCCGCTGTACGAATCGGTGCGGGGCCTATGCCTGCTGCGCGAGAAGACTATGGACTTCGCGGAAGAACACATCGCTTCGAACAGTAGCGTGGAACTGTACGCCGAAGAGGAATTAGATCGGCGTCTGGGCTTCTTCTTCGATTTGCTGATTGTGAATCTGGTTCGCGGCTACGAACGCGCCCTGCGACGCGCCGCGTCCGTAGCAGTCTGAGGCCGGACAACAAGACCCGGCTGGAAAGGAGGGAGCGGTATGATCTTTCGTATTCCTGCCCTGATGCTATTGCTGGCGGCGCTCCTGATTCCGCGGCCGGCGCGCGGCGGGCAGCCGTCCCCGGAGGAACCCCGGTACGATCCGGCCACCACGGTCGAGTTTACCGGAGTGGTCATCGCCAGCCGCGAGGTGCCGCGCGGCAGCCCCATGCATGGATTGCATTTAACGGTCGAAAACGGCAAGGACAGCTTCGACGTCTACCTGGGACCGATGGATTTCATGAAGCAGTTCAATTTCACCTTTGGCAAGGGTGACCGCATCGATGCCGTCGGGTCCCGGCTGAAGCTCGGCGGAACGACCGTGGTGCTGGCACGGGAGGTGCGCCGCCAGAACCAGACTGTGTACCTGCGCGATTCCGGCGGCAACCCATACTGGCTTGAGGGTTCATAAGATATCCGGCGCTTGCTGTCCGTCTCATGATAACCTCAGTACTAATGGGTCCTACCGGCGGAGATATCACCAAGATGCTCAACCGCTCCGGTGTGGGAGGCGGACAGGGCGTCGAGGACGTGATTGCGATGCTGCATTCGGAGTTGCGCCGGATCGCAGCCCGCCTGATGGCGTCGGAGAGGCGGGACCATACCCTGCAACCCACCATCATCGCCGATGAAGCCTACCTGCAATTGGTAGACCAGCACAATCGAAATTGGCGAAACCGGGCCCACTTCTTCGCCGCGGCTGCTCAGACGATGCGTCACATCCTGGTGGATTACGGACGCCGGCGGCGTTCGCAGAAGCGCGGCGGGCGTTTCCAGCGGGTCGATCTCGACCAGGCGGAGCGGATCGGCATCGCCCCGGATGATGACGTCCTGGCGTTGGATGAAGCACTGAAACGGCTCGAGCACATCGACCCACGGCAGAGCCGCATTGTGGAATTGAGGTATTTCGGCGGCCTCACCGAAGAAGAGACCGCCGAAGTCATGAACACTTCGCCGCGCACCATTAAGCGCGAATGGGCCTTTGCGCGGGCCTGGCTATACGCCGAACTGACGCAACCAACCCCGCGCGAGGAAGCCGGCCGCCACACCTAATTCGTCAATACCTGATTCGGGGGCACCGTAGTGGGCGGCGCGGTGGTGGGATTGTTGCCGGGCGCGGCAAACAGCCCCTGCTCCAGAGGTGGAAGGCCTAACTCGTCGGGCGGCAGCGGGTGCGATTCGTCGTTGTAAGACATTTGTTACTCTCCTTAGCATTCCAGTTGGAAGTTCTGAAAAAACCAGTCGTCGTCAAATTGCCGGATTTCCGCCATCTGGGTACGGCGCGAGAATACATCGGTATCCAGCAGCATGGCGGCGCCGGCCGGAAACGATTCGTACACACGCAGGGCGCGCAGCACGCGCTCGACGCGCTCCGCCCCAAAATGAATGAAGGCCATGCGCAGGCGATTGTGCACCACCGCCGACCAGTTTGTCGGATAAGGCGGCGCGGCGCGAAACAGGTGTCCCACTTCCACCTGCGGCACTACCAGCAGGCGGTAGCCCAGCAACCAGAACCGGCAGCTCAATTCATTATCGTTGCCGCCCAGTTGGTGCAATCCGGAATCGTACCCTCCGGTCGCCAGGAAAGTGGTCCGGCGCATGGCCAGAAACGCGCCGGGCAGCACCGGCACCGGATACGGAACCGATCCCTGCCGGTTTCGCCAGCGGGCATGCAGTTCCGCGCCGATCAGGTCCAGTCCGAAGCCGCGCCGCCGCGGTTCGGTGAGGCTGTAGACGCCGGGAGAGACCGCGCCCACCGACGGTTCGCGCAGCGCCTCCACCAGGGGGTCGAACCAGCCCTGCGGCGCGCGGATGTGGGCATCGGCGAACAGGATGATTTCGCCGGTGGCCCGCGAAGCGCCAAAGTTGCGCGCCTTGGCGACACCCAACTGTTCGGACCGTAGCAACATCACATCCACCGCTCCGTCGAGAAAGCCGGCGGAACCATCGGTGGAACCATCGTCCACCACAATCAGCTCGCGCCGGGAGGGCGGCAGGGTTTCGCGCAGGTTATTTACCGTAGCAGCCAGTTCCTCGCCCTCATTGCGCGAGATAACAACGATACTGACTTTCGAAGCTGAATCGGGATATTCGCCGGCGTAAGTGGGAGGCATCCGCTGGAAAACCTGATCTTACCTCAAAATAGTGTGATTCCGGACAAAAATAACAGCGGGTTGGACCGTCTTTTCAAGGCTTCGGAGCGGCCGCGCTCTTCAGCCAGACATCGCTGGTGGAACTGGTCATGCTGAAGACCAGGAGATGCGGCGCGGCGGACAAACCGATGTTACCGGGATACCGGTCCGCGCCGCCCAGCGCATGGCCTGTCTGGTGAAAGTGAGCTACCTCGAAGACCGGGCCGCGCGGCCGCTTATCCCCGTCCAGGCTACGGCCCCAGATGCAGCGGAATCCGTCGCGGCGGGAAAGGAAGAAGATGGTTGCGCCGTCCGTCGACCAATAAGGCTCCACATCGCGCGACTGCCCGTCGGTTAGAGCGATGAGTTCCTGCGGAGCAACCGGCGTATCGGGGTGCAGCGGCGCGATGAATATCTGCCTGGCGGACTCACCCGGACTGCCGGTTGAAAACACGATCCACCGGTTGTCCGGAGAAAAACGCGCTCCCGATTGCATGGTGAACCGCGGAGGATCCAGGGGGACCAGCGGTTTGGGAGCTTTGCCGGCGGCGGCGTACAGAATCTGTTCCGGATCGCTGACCGATTCGAACAGCACCGCCCGGCCGTCATAACTCACATGCGTGGGGGGCCCGCAATGCCCGCAGATTCTTTGCGCGGCGCCACCGGACGCGGGAATGGTGTACCCGGCCTTGTCCTGCCAATACGCCACGGTATTCCCGTCGCCGCTCAGAACCGGCCGGGTCACCGTGTGCGAGAGAATACTGGCGATCACGGAATGCTGCCCGGTGTTCAGGTTCGACATGCGAATGGACTCTCTGCCGGGATTCTGCACGGGCTGCTTCGACGAAAACACCAGGCGGGAACCATCGCTGCTGAGACTGGACGAACCCATGCCCGCGTATCCCGTAAGAAACAGATGTGGCTGGCCGGCCGGATGGCCGCGATCGTCCAGAGAAACAGCCCAGATATCCGAATCCGCGCTCATGGCCTCGTAGGCCAGCATGATATGGCCATTGGATTGAGCCACGGTGGGGTGCCACTCGTTGGCGGTTCCCGCCGTCAGACGCCATGGCTCACCCTCCGGCGTGCCGTCCCTGGCGACTTTGGTAGTCCAGATGTTGGTCGAATCCACGTGGCCGGCCGCGAAGATCAGGGACTGGTCCGGCAGCCACGCGCTCGGGGTCAGTTGTTCGAACGAAGGCGGATTATTGAGGTGGAACTTCGTCCAGTATTTCGTCAGACCGGTGGCGGCGGCGGCGCCGTTTGGAAACGGAGCGGTCCACCACTCCGCCTTGGCTCCGGCCGAACCGGAAGCGCGCCCATAGAACAAAATCCGGTCTCCGCCGGGGGACCAGATAGGGAAGGCAGCGGCCTGAAATCCGGGCTGGAATTGTTCGGGGACTCCGCCGAGGGACGAAATCACGAAAACCTTGGCGCAGCCGGGCTGAAAACTTGCGCCGGGCTCGCCGGTCCAGTAGGCGATCCACTTTCCGTCGGGCGAAAACTGCGCCCCGCGTCCGCCGGCCACCAGGGGCCGCTCGGAACCGCCCAGGCAGGACACGGTATAGAGGCCTCCGCCGTCGCGATCGGATCGAAACACCAGGCGGGCGCCGTCGGGAGAGAAAACCGGTTCGTAATCGTTGGCGGGATTGGTGGTAAGCTGCTGGGGTTCGTTGGAATCGGAACGCTGGATCCAGATGTCGAGATTCCCCTGACCGGCGCGGTCAGAGGCATAAGCCAGGAGGGTTCCGTCCCTGGAGAGAGCGGGGAAGCCGGTGACCCCACGATCGGCCGTAACGCGCGTCAGACTGAAATTCCGGTCGGCCGGCGGCTCCGCCCGCATCGCCACATACGTGACGGCGGTTGCTAGCACGGCGATGGCCAGCCCCAATGCCGCCAGCGCCGGAATGTTGCGGCGCTGCGGGGGCCGGACCGGAAGCATAATCGTGTTCTGGCTTTCCGGGTGGAGCGTCTGGTCTTCCAGTTCCCGGAGACGCACGCGAACTTCGGCGATACTCTGGAAGCGGCGCTCGCGATCCTTGCGCAGACAACGGTTCACAATATCGTCGAAGCCGGAAGCGACCCGGGGAACCACTTGATGCGGAGGCTGCGGGTTGCTGAGCAGAATATCGGCCAGCACCGAGACCGTCGAACCGCCCGGAAACGCCTGCCGGCCCGTGAGCATCTCGTAGAGGACCGAGCCGAAAGAGAAGATATCGCTCCGGGCATCCACCGGCTTGGCGTCGGCCTGTTCCGGGGAAACATAGGCCACCGTGCCCGCAAAACGGCCCTCCACGGTCTCCGGAGCGTCGGACTCGATGCCGCCGGCGCAGTTTTTGGCCAGGCCGAAGTCGAGAATCTTGACCACGCCCTGGTCGGTAATCATGATGTTGCCGGGCTTCAGATCGCGATGAACGATGCCCGCGGCATGGGCCGCTTCGAGTCCGTTGCAGATCTGGATCGCCAGGTTCAGAACCTCGCGGTTCTCCATGCCGCCCGCCCGGATGCGCTCGCTCAGGGTGCTGCCGCTGATGCACTCCATGGCCACATAATCCACGCCCTTGTCGGAGCCGATTTCGTGGACCACGATGATGTTGGGATGCTGAAGGGCGGAAGCGGCCCGCGCGTCCCAGCGCAGCCGTTTCTGGAGTTCGGCATTCTGGGCCACCTCGGGACGCAGAACCTTGACCGCCACTTTCCGGTTCAGGGATTCGTCCCAAGCCGCGTAGACCACACCGCTGCCGCCGGAACCGATCTGGTCCATCACGCGATAGCGGCCGATCCGCAACGGCTGGTGCATGCGAACTCCAAGGTACTTCTCGGTGGCACTTTGGCCCATGAAACTGCCGCAATCCGACGATGCCTGGAGCAGCCGGGTAACCTCAAGGCGCACCTTTTCGGAGGTACGCTGTTCATCCAGCCACTGCCCCACATCCGGCGGCGGACTGCTTTGGCAGGTGAAGACCAGGTCCTTGATCAGTTCCCAGTCTCCCGCGGAGAATCCTTCCCCAGACTCGACTCCGCCGTCCGCCATATCCTGCCATTTTAGCTGCTGGGCGGCTCCAAAAAAACTTTGGCACGATTTTCATTCCGTTGGCGCTTGTAGTAGTAGGAGGGGCGCGAAAGCTTCTCGATCGCCAAGTCGCGGGGCAACCTGGGTATCCAGGGAAGCTGGAGCGAAGCTTCAGAGAAAGCTGGTGGTAGTTGCAGTCTGAATTGGCTTTGCATTTGGATCAACTTCTTACCCGGTTACGGGAAGAAAAAGCCCTGTTGGATCAAGCCATTCTGGATTTGGAGCGTCTGCAACAGGGGCAAAAACGCCCCCGCGGACGCCCCGCCGGCAGATCGGGCGGCGCGACCCGTTTCAGTCGCGAACGCGCCATCGCCGGTGTCGATATCGGGTGACTCAGACCGGGGACGGCAGGCGCTCCCCCGCCCGCCGCTAGAGTCTTTGAGTCACCCGATAACAATCACATACCGGCGGGCGAAAACGTCTTCCCCACCTTCAACGCGAAGTCCGCTTCGTAGACTTCCAGCAGTTGCCGCAGGTCGGCTATGTCTTTCGCGGTGCAATTGCAGAGCGGGGGGCGGACCGGGCCGGCGGGCCTGCCTGAAATCTCCATGGCGGCCTTCATCACCGCCACTTCGTATCCTTTGGCCCGCTCGCGCAGGGCATAAAGCGGGTGCACGTACTTGGCCATGAGGCCGTCCAGGCGGGCAAAATCGCGCGCCATTCCGGCCTCGGCGAGTTCCAACGACAGGCGCGGAGCGATGTTGGAGATGCTGGACGTGTAGGCCTGCACGCCCACCGCGAAGTAAGCCGGGACGCAATCGTCGCCCAGGCCGCCGAGCCATGCCAGGCGGTCGCCCACCGTGTGCATGATGCGCTGATATTTGCGCGAATCGCCCTGGCCGTCTTTCCAAAACGTCAGCGTGGGGACGCGATCTGCCATGCGCGCCACCATTCCGGGCGTAAAGACGGCCCAATCGCGACTGTACACCATGAGCGGCAGACCGCTGGCCGCGCCGATCTCCTGGTAGTAGGCGATCAGGCCTTCAAACGGCGCGTTGGAGTAATAAGGCGGCAGCGCCAGGATGATCTCCGCGCCCGCCTTTTCGGCGCGCCTGGCTATGTCCGCGCCCAAGGGGCCGTTGAAGCCCGTGCCCGCTACCACCGGCATGCGTCCAGCCGCGGCTTCCACCGTAACGCGCACGACATCTTCGACTTCGCGCGGCGTCAGCGAATATACTTCTCCCGTGCCGCCGGCGGCGACCAGCGCACAGAACGGATAGCCGGCCATCTCATCCACATTGCGAGCCAGGGCGTCGAGGTCGAGCGAGAGGTCCTGGCGAAAGGGCGTGACGGGGAATCCAAGGACACCCCGGATGCGTTCTCTGAGTGACATGCTTCCAGACTACGCCATCAGCGTGTCGATTTCCCGCAGTTCTCCCGGACCCAGTTTCCAGAGCGGGGCCGCGGCGTTGGCTCTCACCTGCTCGGGCGAGACGGCGCCCGCGATGACCGAAGCGACCCCAGGCTGGGCGGCCAGCCACGAGAACGCCAACTCCAGCAGAGAATGGCCGCCACGTTCGGCGAACTGAATCAGGCGCTCCACCTTTTCGAGGTGCCCGGCGGTGAAGACCTTCGGCCCGAATCCCGCATCCGCGCGACTGCCCTTGGGCAGCGGTTGGCCCTGGCGGTACTTGCCGGTGAGCAGCCCGTTAGCCAGCGGGAAGTACGGAAGGAAGGCGATACCGAAACGCCGGCACTCGGGAAGCACATCGGCCTCCGGCTCGCGATGAAACAGGTTGTACTGATTCTGCACGCTGACAAACCGCGCGCGCGAACCGGCGGTAATTTCGGCCTCGCGGATCTGTTCCGCCGAAAAATTGGAGCAGCCGATTTCGCGCACCTTGCCTTCGCGCACCAGTTCGTTCAATTCGCCCAGCGTCTCCGCGATGGGAGTGTGCGGATCGGGCTGATGGAGCTGGTACAAGTCGATATAGTCCGTGCCTAACCGGCGCAGGCTATCCTCAACGGCCTGCCGGACGTATTGGCGGCTGGCTCCCTGGCGCGCCTCGTCAAACTTCATGCCGAACTTGGTGGCAATGACGACGTCACTCCGCCGGCCCGCGAGGGCGCCGCCCAAAAACTCCTCGCTGTGGCCCTTGTCATAAATGTCGGCCGTATCGAAGAAATTAATGCCCGCGTCCAGCGCGGCATCCACGACGCGCCGGGATTGCGCCGCATCGATCCGCCATCCGAAATTATTGCAGCCCAGACCGGTCAGCGAGACTTCCAGCTTCCCGATTTTACGTTGTTCCAGTTTCGTTCCCTGCATGACCACTTGGATGTGCGGGCAGCTTTGGGGATTCGCGCCGCCCACGGAAACGTGGCCGGCGACACAGTTACGGGCCGCGATGCCCGTGTCTCCGGCGCGTGGGACGGCCGGGCGTCACCTCCGACTCTTTGGCGGACCACCGGCCCAATTTATATTGGCGCGAATAATTGGCGGACGTATCGCAAATAGTTACGGCAATGGTTCCGCTGGCGTCGCAGGTGTATATCTCCTTAATGGTGTGCGACGCCACACCGTCTCCGCGTTGCACCGGCAACTGTGAGAGGTTCGCGGTTCCCTGTAAACTCCGGTCGAAGGGAAAACGGATCTCGTCCCACTCGGTGGAGTCGCCCGCCGGTTGCCCGCTGCCGGAAAGCTGGGTGCACTCCAGGTAACGGAAATGGCCCACATTGTGCGCGGGATTGTACACGCGCTCGCGGCACAACGGCTCCTGGCCGTGCCGAGGCAATTCGGTGCCTCGCGAAAACAGCAGGTCGAAAACCACGCGATGCCCGCCGGCGCCCTCCCGCCACACCCCAAAGTTCTGCGTGAAGCGATCCTTCAGCACGTATCCGGCGCGCGCGTCGGCGTGGATGGCGAGACCGATCGCCGTCGCCGACCGCATATAAGCGCTGCGCCGCACCTTGCGCCCGAAGGTCTCGCGCAGGAGCCGCGCGACAACGGGCAGCTCCGAACCGCCGCCGGTCACATAGAGCGTATCGATGCTGTGTTGGGGATGCGCCTCCAGCAGATCCTGCGACACCTGGCGCGTCTCCTCGAGCAGCGGCCGGCAGCGGTCGTAGAAGTCCGCCACCGGGATTGAGACCTCAGGCCATCCCTCGCGAACGCGTTCCAGGTCGATCGCCACCCTGCGCGTATTGGGATTCAGGGTCTCCTTTTTTTCGCGGCACTCCTCGTGCAACCGGAAGTACTCCGCCTGAGTCAAGCTTTCGCGGTCCGCTTCGGGCAGGCCGCTGGCTTCCAGGGCCAGTTCCGCCAGAATCTCGTCCAGGTCATCCCCGCCCATGGTGGCGACGCCCGCCGACGCAATCACCGAATGCACGTGATCGTCGATAGCCACCAGCGAAGCGTCGAATGTGCCTCCGCCGAAATCGTATACCAGCAGGCATTCCTTCCGGACGGATTTTCCGTCCGGCGCATTGCGATATCCGAATTCGATGCTGGCCGCGGAAGGTTCGTTCAGTAAGCCCAGCACGTCGAAACCGGCCGCCCGGAAAGCATCCGCCGTCAGATACCGCTGATTGGTGTTGGCGTTGGCCGGAATCCCGAGCATCGCCTGCAACGTTTCGCCGGGCGCCATGCGCAGACTGGAATGCGCTTGCAGATGGGTGCGCAGCGCGGCGGTGAGTTCGGCAAGCAGTTGGTGAAAGCGCACCGTCTGCCCGCCCAGGCTGACCGTGGTCTCCGGCCCGGCTTCCTGAAGCCAGCGCTTCAACGAGCGGACCACGGTCCAACCGGGTTCCGCCTGCGCCTCCCAGGCGTCCCATCCGTAGAGGCGTTGGCCCGCGCGCGCGGCCACCAGGGGTGGAAACCAGTCGCGGATCTGTTGCGCCGGCCCTTCGAAGTTGACCAGCGGATAGTTGCCGCGATCCGCCTGGGCGACGATGATCCGCGTGGTGCCGAAATCGATCCCGAGTCTCATGGCCTTAATCCGTATTATCGCGGATGCGGCCTTCTGGGAACGGGTAGAACGCCGGAGGCGATGCGCCGGCCCGATCCCGGAGTCACGGCGGTATAGGTCACTTCCTGCCCGGGAGTGGCCGCCAGACCGCGCAATGCGGGGCCGGAAAGGGGCGCGGCGCCATCGCCCGGAACAAAATTGCCGGCCACCGGATCGTAGAGATAGCTCTGAATCCGGCCGTTCAGCGCGACGTGCGCCACCAGGTCGCATTCGGTTACGGCGCCATTGAGAGATTTCGAAACGAACGGCGCGCCGGCGCGCTGCTCCAACAGATCGATTCGCGAACCGGCGGCGGCGGCGTTATCGACGGTCAGTGTGATCTGCTGTCCCACGATGGGCGCGAGGTCGCTATCGAAGGCCAGCAGGTACTGCTCCACATCGCGCCGCGTGCCGTCGGGATTCGCCTGCGGAAAGCCCGAGTTCGACGTGGGTTTGAATACCGAAGCGCTGAGGAAGCGGAACAGCGTGTCCGTGGAGCCATCGCCGGTGAATCCGAAACCGCGCACCTGGTCGCCCATGTTGCCGCTGTCCGGGGCCTGAAAGAACCCCACTGCCGGGGTGCCGAACATGCCGATTTTGGCGTAGACATTCCGCAAGTGGGGGATCTTCACGATCTGCGGCAGCCCTTCAAAGCTCTGGTTGCCGCCGGTGCCGAAAGAGCCGCTGGAGGCATCCAGCACATGGCAGCCATTGCAGGTGAAAGACGATTGGCCAAACAGAGCGTCGAGCGCCGGAGAGACGATGCCGTCGGACGGGCGAGCGCCCGAAAAGAATGCCTGCCCGCGCTGCTGCGAGGCGGTGAGCGAATTGTCCAGGTTGCGTACCGGGTTGGGCGGCGGCAGCACCTGAAGCTGGAAGTTGGCGAAGGTCTGCATGCGCGCCTGGGAAGGCGCTTCGACGCTGCCCACCAGCCCCTGAAACGCCACCACGAAGTTGGTGAAGGAGAGGTTGGAATCGAAGGGATCGGTACCGAACTGACCGGTGGAGCGGTCGCCGCGCCAGTGCATCGCCCCGGAATATTTGAGGCCGCGCAGCGTCTGGGTGGTGAACGGCCCTTTCATGGGATGGAAGTCCGAAGCTTTCCCGCTGCCGTTGAGCGGGGTGGCGATGCCGGCGGCATTGGTGAGGACCAGCAGCGGAACCAGGCCGCTGAAGTTGATGGGAATCGGGCTGGTGGTCACCGCGTTGTCAGGATCGCCGAGATCCCAGGCAAGGTCGTCCATATCGCCGAAGGTGTGGCAACTGGCACAGGATGCCTCGCCGTTGCCGGAGAATTGCGTGGCATCGTAGAGCAGGGGACGGCCCTGCACGATCGAAGGCGGCTCCGGATTGGGCAAACGGAGCGCGGCGACCTCGCGTTGCGATTTCAGATCGACCACCTTCACCGAATTATCGAAGCGAGTCATGACGTAGAGCAGGCCGCGGGGCTCATCCAGCGACAGCCCGCTCACACCGCCTCCGCTGACAGCGATGTAGTTCGCGCTGGCCGCCACCGGGTCGAAGGTATCGGCCTCCAGGCTTTTGGTATCGAACACGCCGACCTTGGCCGAGCCGAACGCGGCGACGTAGAGCGCCTGCCCATCGGCGGTGACCGCCATATCGAGAGGCATCGAGAGGCTGTGCGTCTTCGCCGACGGGTCGAACCCAGGAGACCCGGCGAGGGCACCGTAGTCGATGTGCTTGTTCAAATGGCGCGGCGCCACGGTGGCCCCCGAAATCACGGTAATGCGCGCCTCAGCCAGGTGGCCTTGCACGGTGTGCCCGCCGAAAATCCCGGGGCCTTCGAAGCGCACATTGTTGATGGCGTCGGTGTTCGAGACGTAGAGGGCGCCGGTCCGCGGATTTACGGCCATATTGAACAGCGTAGTGCCCACGTGCGCGAACGCGGCCGTCTGCGCGAGGCCGTTGGCATCCACCGCGAAAACGTCCGTGTCCGGCAGAGTGAAACGCACCGAGCCATCCCACACGCGGTGGAGTTCGTCTTCCCAGTGGCCATCGCTGTTGTTGAACTTGACGATGAGCCCGACCTCGGGAGCCGGTTCGCCAAAGGCATCGGCCGCCGGGCCGGGATTGCCGCCGGGGCTTACGGCGCCATCGGGAAGCGTACACGGAGTGTTGGGCTGAAATCCCGTGCAAACGCGCCCCTGATGCACGGTAGTGGTCTGGTTGCCGGTCTTGAACCCCGCCACGTACACGGTGTTCCGGTCGGGACTCGCAGCCAGCGCGCGCGGCGTATCGGTGAAAAAGCTCATGATG
>JARLGM010000102.1 GCA_031292755.1 Candidatus Sulfopaludibacter sp. | reverse complement strand
AGATCCTGGCGATGTCGGAAGACCTTGCCGGAAACCTGTGGACGGGCGGGTTCGGCGCCATCCGCATCGCCAAAGGCGGCTTTCGCACTTACTCTGAGCGGGATGGGTTGGATTCCGGTTTTATTCTGTCCATTTTGGAGGATCGCAGCGGCGAGCTTTGCGTGGTGAGCAACGGCGCCAACGGCCGGATCTTCCATCGCTTTGACGGCAGGAAATTCCACCCCGTCCGGCCTGACGTTCCGCGCGCGATCAAGTGGGGATGGGGCAAAGGCCAGATTGCGCTGCAGACCCGCAGCGGGGAATGGTGGATCCCAACAGCCATGGGGGTGTTTCGCTTCCCGCCGCTGTTCGATTTGCACCAACCAGGATCGGCGCGGCCGAAGGCTGTCTACGAAGCGGCGAACAGCATTTACGCGGTGTTTGAGGATTCGCGCGGCGGCGTTTGGATGTCCGTCCAGATCCTCGCGACGCCCAACGGTCCGACGCGGGCCAATGGTCTTGCCCGATGGGATTCCGCCACCGGAGAATTGCGCCACTATTCGGACGGCGATAACGTGCCGCAAGCGCTTGCCACCGCATTTGCGGAAGATCGCGCGGGCGCGGTCTGGATCGGCCTCAGCACGGGATCGCTGCTGCGCTACCGGGACGGCAAATTCCAAGTACTGCCCCCGCCGAATGGCACCAGCACCTGGGTACAGGCGCTGCACGTCGACCGCGGCGGCCGTCTCTGGATTGCCACCAGGAATGGCGCAACCAGCATCGATCCAATGACGCCGGAATCGCAGCCGGTGACCTACACTACGGCGGTTGGCCTGGCAACCAACGACGTGAAATGCATCGTCGAGGATCACGATGGCCGCATCTATCTGGCGACCGGACACGGCGTCGACCGGATCTCGCTCTCTCCGGGGTCTGCCTCGCGGATACGCCATTACACCACTGCCGATGGCTTGGCACGAGGCGAACTGGTGGCGGCTTTTTGCGACCGCAAGGGCGCTCTGTGGTTCGGCACGCGGGAGGGCCTCTCCCGGCTGGATCCCGACCCGGAACAGCCAACTTCGCCGCCGCCTGTTTTTATCACCGGACTGCGCGTGCGCGGCGCCCCGCGACCGGTCTCCGCTCTTGGAGAAAGCGATCTTCGCGGCATCGAGCTTGCGCCCGACCAGAATCAGGTCGAACTGGAATTCGTAAGCCTCCGCTTTGGCACCGGCGAATCGCTGCGGTATCAGTACCGCCTGGAAGGCCGGGACGCGAATTGGATCCCCGCCGGGGAGCAACGCACGGTCACCTATGCCAGCCTGGCGCCGGGCGGCTACCAGTGGCAGGTGCGTGCGCTCACTGCGGACGGCGTGGCGAGCGAGCGTCCCGCGACGCTGGAGTTCACCATTCTGCCGCCCATCTGGCAACGCTGGTGGCTGCAGTTGTTCGCGTCGGTGTTTGCGTGCGCCATCCTGTACGGCCTCTACCGCTACCGATTGACGCGCCTGCTGGAAATGGAGCGGCTTCGCACCAGAATTGCCACCGACTTGCACGACGATATTGGCAGCACGTTGTCGCAAATCGCAATTTTAAGCGAGGTGGCGCAGCGCCATCCCCCCGGTGCGGACTGTGGACAACCCTTGGCGGATATCGCGGGCCTTTCGCGCGAACTGGTGGATTCGATGAGCGACATCGTGTGGGCGATCGACCCTGAACAGGACCGGCTGGACGATCTGACGCACCGCATCCGCCGCTTTGCCAGCGACCTGTTCAGCTACAACGGCGTGCAGGTCCGGTTTCAGGCGCCCGGCGGGGAAGAGAATCCCCACGTCGACGCCGACATCCGCCGCCAGGTTTTTCTCATTTTCAAGGAGAGCCTGCACAACGCGGCGCGCCATTCCGGGTGCAGCGAGGTGGATATCCGGCTACAACTGGACGACGGCTGGCTGGAACTCGCACTCGCCGATAACGGCGAGGGCTTCGACCTGGCGCACGTCCGGTGCGGCCATGGGCTGGCTAGCATGGCCCAGAGGGCGAAGCAACTGGGAGGAACGCTGGCGGTGGATACCGCGCCCGGGTGCGGCGCCGCGCTGGAACTTCGCGTGCCCGTGAGCCGAAGTTCCGGAGCGTCCTGGAAAAGACGCCCGCATAAGTGGGCGGGGTACGTGGGGCGCTTCCGGCGTATGCTTAGAGATCGCGCGAAATGACCGGCCGCGCTTTTCATGCCCGATACCACTGCGCTCAAAGTCGCCATCGTGGAGGATCAGCCCAGGATCCGGGAAGGCCTGCGCGTCCTCATCGACGGCACCGAGGGTTTCCGCTGTAGCGGCAGCTTTGCGTCAATGGAGCTGGCCATTGAGGGCATTGGCAGGGACCTCCCTGACGTGGCTCTGGTCGACATCGGCCTGCCCGAGATGTCGGGGATCGACGGTACCCGCCTGTTGAAACAAGATCACCCTCAGCTTGCAATTCTGATGCTCACGGTTTACGACGATGACCGCCGGATCTTCGACGCCCTCTGCGCCGGCGCCTGCGGCTACCTGCTGAAGAAGACGCCGCCGGCGCGACTGCTGGAGAGCTTGCGGGAGGTGGCCGGCGGCGGCGCACCGATGTCTCCCGAGGTGGCGCGCCGGGTAGTCGCACTATTTCGCGAAATCCGTCCGCCCGAGGGTGCAGGCCACGATCTCACCCCGCACGAAATCCGCGTATTGAAGCTGCTGGTCGAAGGCCACAACTACAAGACCGCGGCGGCGGAGCTGGACGTCAGCATCAACACCATTCGCTTTCACATGCGCAGCATCTACGAGAAGCTGCAGGTGCACTCGAAATCCGAAGCCGTTGCCAAGAGTCTGCGCCAGCGCATCGTACGGTGAGGCCAATTCCGGACGGACAGGCAGCCACACGTTTATGCGGTGACGATCCCGAGAGCGAGTAATACTCTCTTCAGAGGAGGACCACACAAATGCAACCACTCTTCTTCAGCCTGACTCAGACGTTTAACGGCGTGCAGACTGTAAATGTAGATCTACCAAAGGAGTTCGGTGTCTTACCGCTACGCTCGAACATATTGGCGGCGGCAACAGAACTCGATGGAACGGGCGCGCCATTCATCGGCGGTGCGGCGATTCAAGTCTTAGACATTGCGCCATTTCAAGATGCCGTGAAGGTCCGCGTAAATGTTTTGTTTAACAGCCCGGTAACCTTCCGTCTCTCATTAGTCATCTGGCCGTAGCTCAGACCGGAAGGAGGGTAGCGCGTTTTCTGCAATCAATTCGTCTCTGCATGGGCGCAAGCCTACATACTTGTGCGGTGACGAATGCCAAGGGCGGCAATACGATTCAAGCTCGGAGGGGGAAATGCGATTGACCAGAGTTGTTTTGGTGGCCTTCATTGGCGCGGCGCTGGCGCTCGGGCAGGCGCAGCAAGACCGGAAACCGGCGGAACGGAAGCAAGCCAAGCCGGAGGCGGGCGGCAAGGGCGAGGGGATCAGGGTGCACGGCCACTGGGTACTGGAGATCAAGAACCCGGACGGCTCGCTGGCATCGCGGCATGAGTTTGAGAACTCGCTGGCTACCGCCACCAACTCAGGCCCGGTTCTGCTGTCCTTTCTTCTCACCGGGCAGTATTCAGCCGGGCCGTGGGTAGTTTATGTTCAGCTCAATGACTCTGCCGGTACCTCCCTGGCCGTCGCTGAAAGCCCGGCGGTATGCACACTCCTGCTTAACCAGAATCCCGCGGGGGCGCCGTGCTCCAGCACCCTGAGCGTCTCTTCCGGTGCAACGCCATTGGTTCTCAAGGGCACTACTACGGCTGCCCCATTCGCGGGCTCCCTCATTCAAGTCGGTTCGTTGATGTATCCCTGTTCCGGCATTTTGAGCCCAGTCTCCTGTGAGCCGGCAGCTATCCCGGCCATGACAAACGGGAGCCCCACTACCGGGCTCCTATTCACAACGGCCGCCCTATCCGGCATAACGATCCAAGCGGGTCAGGCGGTAACCGTGACCGTCACCATCAGCTTCTCGTAGCCGCCGGAGTCATAACAATGATTCGACGCCGGCACAGTGTTACGATTTCGCGCCTGCTCTTTTTGGCGTGCGCCCTCCTCACCCCTGTCGCGCACGCGCAACTGGTGGAGCGCGGCGGGAAGTTCATCGGCGCCGGCGCAACGGCACCGGAGGCCGCCCGGCAAGGCGCCTCGGTGGCCCTTTCCGCCGACGGAAGTACGGCGATTGAGGGCGGCCCCTACGAGCGCAACGGACGCGGAGCGGTTTGGGTGTTCGCGCGGACCGGTGCGGGATGGGTGCAACAGGGCGAAAAACTGGTGGCGAGCGATGCCGTGGGAGAGCGCGCCTTTCAGGGACGATCCGTGGCGCTTTCGGCCGATGGCAACACGGCATTAGTCGGCGGCGATGGCGACGATGAAGGAATCGGCGCGGCCTGGGTATTCACGCGAGTCGCCGGCGCCTGGACCCGGCAGGCCAAGCTCATCGGCGGTGGTGCGGTGGGCAAGTCCCGGCAAGGCTCGGCGGTGGCGCTTTCGGCGGACGGGAATACGGCCCTAGTCGGCGGGACATCCGATGGCGACGGCGACGGCGCGGTCTGGGTGTTCACCCGGGCGAGCGCGGTCTGGACGCAGCAGGGCGCGAAACTGGTGGGAAGCAACGCTTCAGGGGCGGCCGGGCAGGGAGGCTCGGTGGCGCTCTCCGCGGACGGGCACACCGCGCTCGCCGGCGGGCCTGACGACAATCGGAACCAGGGCGCGGTGTGGATCTTCTCTCGTTCGGGCGATCGATGGACTCAGCAAGGCGGCAAGCTCGTCGGCAGCGGCGGGATAGGGCCCGCTATTCTTCAAGGTTATGGCGCCGCGCTTTCCGGCGACGGCAACACCGCCATCATCGGAGGCTACGGAGACAATCGCAATGCCGGCGCTGCATGGGTATTCGCGCGCTCGGGCGATAGCTGGGCCCAGGCAGGGGAGAAGCTCACCGTGCCGCGCGCACCCGGAGCGCAGGCGGGGTACTCGGTGGCGATTTCCGCGGATGGCAGCCGGTTGGTCCTGGGCGGGCCGGGCCGCGACGGTGGAGCGGGCGCGGCATGGGAATTCGGGATCGAGAACGGCGCCTGGGCCGAAGTGGGTGAACTCACCGGCGGAGGCGCTACCGGCAAGGCGCAGCAAGGCTATGCGGTAGCGATGTCAGCCGACGGCCACACGGCTCTTGTGGGTGGCGTCCTCGATGGCGCTGCCGGCGGCGCGGTGTGGACGTTCGGCGACCCCGTGCTCACCATTTCCGCGCCCTCCTCGGCCATGGCCGGCGAACCGGTAACGCTCACGGTTACGGTCCAGGATGGCGTTGGGAACCCTGTTCCGCATTATCCAGCGATCGTCCACTTGACCAGCAGCGACGCTCAAGCGGACCTACCGATCGACGCCCGTTTCACCAATGGAACGGCAGCGTTCAGCGTCACTTTGAAGACATCCGGAGCGCAAACCATCCGCGCCGCCGACATCGCAAGGCCCAAGCTCGCGGCGGTTTCCGGTCCGGTTGCGGTAAGCGCGGCCCCGCCGGCGCGATTCCTCCTCAATGCGCCCGGTGCGGCAATCGCCGGGAAGGAAGTGTTGGTCTCAGCCACCGCGGTGGACCGGTTCAACAACCCTGCCGCCTACGAAGGCAGTGTCAGGTGGAGCAGCAGCGATCCTTTGGCGGCGCTTCCGCCGGCCGCGCGGCTCAACACGGCGGTTGCCCTGCGCACGCCGGGAAAACAGACCCTCGCTGTTGCCGGGGGCGCGAACGCCTCGCTCACCGGCAGCACCCGGATCATGGTCACTACCAGCTCGCAGCCGATCGATTACGTCACTACCGTTCTCTCCACCAACCCGGTTGCCTACTTCCGGCTGCAAACCGCCAACGATACCAGCCAGGTGAACGGCTATACGTCCACGTTCCAGCCGGGCGCGACGCTGGCTACGGGTGGCGCTCCCATCTGCGATCCGAACGATCAAAGCGTCTCCTTGGACGGGAACACGGGATTGGTTACCACGTCGCTGAACTGGACGGCGATAAACGGTCCCGTAAGTGTGGCGGCCTGGGTGAATCAGGCAACGCCCTCATTGGGCGCCTGGATTGCCGGCTTTGGCGGGATAGACTTACCCTTTGCCGGCTGGAGCGGCTACTATTTTCTCGAATTCTACGGCAGCCGCGACGACATCACCTTCTATGTTCCCCCCAATGCGCCGGTTGTCGACTACATACTAAGTGGTTCCCCGGTCGGCAATTGGCACATGGCCGCCGCCACTTACGATCCCATCGCGAAGACGGCGATCCTATACTGGGACGGACTGCCGGTAGGGACGGCGAATAACGTTGCCGCCGCCACACCTGCCAATGGCCAATTCAGCATCGGGGCGATCGGCCCTCCCTGCACCGAAGCTGCGGGTTTCTGCCAGCATTTCACCGGCGCCATCGACGAAGTCGCTGTGTGGAACTATCCCTTGGCGGCCGCGCAGGTCAGGCAGATTTATGCCTCCGCGGCATGTCCGGCGCCGGTCACGGACAATGAGACGGTTCACGTCACCGATAGCCTCAACCTGATGCTGTCGCTGCTTGTTGCCGACAACGAAACCATTCACGTCACCGATACCTTCTCACTGCCATCCCAGCCATTCCTGCCGGTGACGGTGACCGTCAATCCACCGCTGGCCGGAACGGTGACGACGGGCGGCGGGCTGTTCGGGCAGTACCCACCGGGCGCCACTGCCACGATCACGGCCACCGCGAATCCCGGTTATGCTTTCGCAAATTTCAGTGGCAGCGTACCCACCACTTCGGCCAACCCGCTCATTGTGACTGTCAGCGGGCCGCTGACCCTGGTTGCCAACTTTACGCCCCTGGAGCCGGCGCTGGCGGTAGCAGTCACCGGAGCGCGCACCGACGGCGCCGCGCCGGGCACGCGCAACGTTCCGGTGACCATCACGAATGCAGGAAGAGGCGGCGCGCTAAACGCGCAGATAACGTCCGTGTCGGTGACCGTCGTGAGCGGCAGCTCCAATGTGACGCTGGCGAGCGGCGTTCCATCGGCGCCGGCGACACTGGCGCCGGGAGCTTCTATCACGGCGCCGCTGGTATTCAACTGGCCGCTGACGGCGACCCGGGTGACGTTCAAGTTCGGGCTGCACGCCACGGATGGGGCGGGCCACAGTTATTCCGCAAGCCAGACTGTAACGCTCTTCCGATAACGGCGCATGAAGAGGAAAGGTATGAAGCGAACGGGAATAGGGAAGTGGCTGGCCGCTGCGGCGGTCGCGCTGATAGCATCGGCGCCCTCCGCGCACGCCTCGGCCGTGATGACGCTGGAACCGCCCGGTGGCTCGATTTCAGGGGTTCCCGGTGCTCTCGTGGGATGGGGCTTCACGCTGACCAATGGCGCTAACTGGGTCTCCATCGACTCGGTGACTATCGAAAATGAAACCAGCCCCTTGGGCGGCTCGGCCGGCGGGTTCACATCTTATATGGACCTGCTGGGCGGATTGTCAAACGGAGTGACTCTTCCGAACCAGACCTGGACACTGCCCTTCTCGCCGGGCAGTCCAGGCAGTGGTCTCGGCCAGTATGCCATCGATCCCAGTACGCCATTCGGCGCCTCCGATAGTGGCGATTTCGTGATCTACTACGACGAGTTCTCGGCCGATCCGAACACCTGCGGCAGTTGCTACCTCGACACTCTGCAACTGTTCGATGCGAATGGGAACCCACAGGCGTTTGCGATCGACACCAGCCTTTCGGAAGTGCCGGAACCCGCGACATCGGAGCTCGTTATCGCCGGCTGCTTCGCATGGCTGGTGCGACGTCTGGTGCGGCGTCTGACCGGGCGACCGACAATTCCTGACGATCCGACGGGGAAGCCGGCGTGGACCTAAACACCTGCCTCCGCTGTGTACCGATCTGGTATTTGCTCCAAGCCCCGGCGAGCCACATTCGCCTTTACTCAGAACAGTCCGGGCACGAGCGCCAGCGGGCGCACGAAAGAGACTGCGCACTCCTACTGCGGTCGATAAGCGCCTCAACTCAACGACTTTGGGAGGCCGCGGGGACCGCCGGGGCAGCCAGATCGTTTCCCGCCTCGCCCGGGTTTCTTGGCCACAGCGGAGTCGTCCTAACCCGGGAGTGTTTTGCCAATTCCTGGGCGGAAAGCCCGGCGTCCGGACACGATCCCTGGATCCAGGATGCTGGCTGCGCCTCGTTACCTATCTGCCCGTAGAGCATTGACTCTCTCCGAGCGGCCGGCCATGCACCCGGAACCCTAAACGGAACACCCTCCGCCCCCCCCAACTTTCCCCACACCCGGCACGATGGTGCGAGAATCGAGTTCATGCGTCCGCACCTGCAACTCGGCCAATCGAGTGTGCGCTGGGGGGCTGCCGTGATGCCATCTCTTTGGATCCTATTGGTGGCACAGTCATGCGCTGCACAAACTGCCCCCGAGCTCGGAACCCTTCGAGGCAGCGTCACCGACTCGTCCGGTGCGGTGGTCGAAGCCGCTATCATCAGCTTGCAGCCGGACGGGTCAACTGACCAGCGCACCACTCTCACCGACCAGACGGGCTCCTTCCACTTTTCCGCTGTCGAGCCTGGCGCCTACGCCCTCACCATTAAGGCCGCCGGTTTCACGGATCGAAACACCAATGTGTCCGTGATTTCCGGGGAGAACCCGCCGCTTCCGCCTGTCGCTCTGCAGATCGCACCCGCCAGCACCACAGTGGATGTGGGACTTCCGCCGCACGAACTCGCTCTCCAGCAGGTGCATGACGAGGAGAAGCAGCGCTTACTCGGGATCTTTCCGAACTTTTTCGTCACCTACGATCCCAATGCCGCACCTTTGACCGCGGCCCAGAAATTCCAACTCGGTTTGCGAACCATCATCGATCCGGAGGTTATCCTGGGCAACGCAGTCGGCGCCGGAATCGAGCAGTGGCACAACACCAATCGCCAATTCGGCCAGGGCATGGAAGGGTACGGTAAGCGCTTTGGCGCGGACTATGCCAGCAGCGTCATCCATGTCATGATCGGCCATACCCTCACGCAATCCGTGTTTCACCAGGACCCGCGCTATTTCTATAAAGGCACCGGCAGTTTCGGTTCGCGATTTCTATACGCCATCGGGACCGCGTTCGTTGCCAAAGGCGACAACGGTCACTGGCAGCCGGACTATTCCGATATGGTGGGCGGCCTCGCTGCGGGCGAGATTTCAAACCTTTACTATCCCGCCACCTCCCGCCCGGGGCTGCGCGCTTTCCATCGTTTTCTGTTGGGGTTCAGCGGCAGGGCATCCTCCCACCTGTTGCAGGAATTCATCTACCGCAAGCTGACAACGCATGTGCCGAAAACGCTGGCGCGGTCACAGCCTGTGCTGCGCGACGGTACCCCGGTGTCGCTGTTTTCGGTAGAGGACCTGCGTTCCGCCACGCCGCAATCCGCGAGGCCGGTTACCTTCGTGCTTGCCAAGGACGTGGAGGTAGGCGGCGTCATCGTGGCCAAAACCGGTACCAAAGTCGTGGGCCAGGTCACTTACACGGCCGTTCCGTCTGCCGCCGGCACGGTCGATTCCATGCATCTGTCACTGGAAAACGTACACCTCAAAATCGGCGAGACGGACGTCCCGCTCAGAAGCTCGCCGCGCAAAGCCGGCGCCGATGTCTTGGAATATCGTTGGCTGGAAGATACCGGCCGCATCGCCGTGGTCCTGTATGTCGCCCGGGATGTGACCTTCGTGCCAGCCCGGTAGCGTCCTTGGCAACAGCCCATGAGGAGTCTAAATTATCGTTCTCTAAATATCGATATATTTCATTCGACCATGTCAGTCGCAGCATCGTGGTGCTGTGCATTCAGAAGTTTCTTCAATTCGGGCTGGACGCCGCATTGGGAGAATTGTCTGGGTACGGCACGGCGCTTGCCAGAAAGCCTAAGGATCTGGGCTATTCCTACGAATTGTGGACGAGCGAACCGCTACCTTGCGTGTGTACGGGGCTGGATGGCTGCTGACCATCCTGGGGCCGCCGCCGAAGGTTGGGCCTGGGCTGGCGACTCGGCCGTTGCCGAACGGACTTGGGCGGCAGTTGCGGCGGCGCTTCTTTAATACGGGCAGAGAGGTCCTTCGTCGTCTTAGCGTCCCAGCGCGCCATGAAGCCCGGGCCGGCGAGCGGCGGTTCTTGTCCGGCCAGGGCGATCAGTCCCGAGCCTGCAATGGCGCAGGCGGTCACCAGAAGCTTCCTCATTGGCTTACCCCCTCAGGTGCGGTTTCATGAACTGATCCCAGGCATCACGCAGCGCCTGCCTGCCTGCCTCGTCAAGCGGGGGCGTTGCGCCTCGACCGCCGCGGCCGGCCCCCCCACCGCCGCCGCGCGTTTTGGTGTCTTCCTTAAACACGCCACGGATGACCATAGTGTAGTTGCCGGCGCCGTTGATGCTGTTGAATGCCTGA
Organism: Candidatus Sulfopaludibacter sp.; assembly: GCA_031292755.1. GTDB lineage: Bacteria > Acidobacteriota > Terriglobia > Bryobacterales > Bryobacteraceae > Sulfopaludibacter. Next base: position 16,712 of record JARLGM010000102.1, on the reverse strand, counting down.
ATACGTCCGAACATGTCGAACGCTTCGCGCCGCTTGCCCGCGTGCCACAGGTCGAACGCAGCCGCATAGAAGTCGGAGAGCACGGTGGTGGGGCAATGGCCCGAGAAGCCCAGGCGCATTTCATCGATCATGGTGCGGACACCGTTCCCGGAAAACACCGCCAGCTTGTCGTTGGTCCGCTCGCGGATCTGCGTCACCCGAGCCAGCGGCTTGCCGGCTTCGTCCTTGACACACTTCATGGTCGGGATCTGCTTCGCCATCTCGACCACAATGTCCACGCTGATGTCGCCCTGGGTTTGCACGATCATCGGCAGGTCCGTAGCCTTCCCGATGGCCGTGTAGTATTCCATCATCGACTTGTCGTCGGCCTTCTCGGGCGGCAGCGAGATGATGGCGTCGGCGCCGTTCTTGGCGGCGTGTCTGGCATACGCTATCGCCTTGTCGAGGTTGCCATCCTTGTCCTGCACTCCGATCACGAGAGACGCCTTGCCGCCCTTGCCGGCGGCCAGGATGGCCTCCGCGCCATCCATCCTCTCCTTTTCGGAAAGGGTGGTCCAGCCGCTGGCGATCTGCGGCCAGGCGAAGCCGTGGACCTTATAGCGATTGCAGAATTTGACTTCGTTCTGGAGGCAGTCCAGATCGAGCTTGTCGGACGGGGTGACCGGCGTCTGGCCAATGGGAAAGACGCCGCGCATCGCCTTCGCCCCCGCGGCATCGCCCTTGCCGGCCAGCGCCAAACCCAGCACGCCGCCGCCCATCGTTTGCAGGAACTCTCTTCTTCCGGAAGCTTTCGATTGATGTTTCATCGGTCGATCCTCTTCATCAATTTGTCCAGCGCATTGCGATCGATCGGATACCCAAGCCCGGGCTCCGCCGGCGCGAGCACGTAGCCGTCCTTATCGATGCGGAATTGCGCCTGGTACGGACGGTCCACCGCACTGGCGGGATGCGGCATCTCGAACCAGTAGGCGTTGGGCATCGCCAGTTCAAGATGGAAGTGCACCGCGAGATCGGTGGGATTGCCCCAGTTGTGCGGCGTGCACTCCAGATTGAAGGCATCGGCCAGCGCGCCCACCCGCATGGACCCGCTGATGCCGCCCACGTTGTCTGCGATCAATCGCGCCACATCGAGCGCACCGCGCTTGATGTATTCGGCGAATCCGGAGATGGATGTCAGGAACTCGCCGACATGGAGCGGCAGGTCGAGAGCGCGGTTCAATTCCACCAGGCCTTCCAGATCGGTGGTGGGGATAGGATCTTCAAACCATGCGTAGTTGAGCTCGTCGAGCACGCGGCCGACTTTTAGAGCCTCGAAGAGGTTGTAGCGCTGCACGGGGTCGTGCGCCAGAACGAAATCGTCGCCCACGGCTTTGCGGATGTTCTGAATCTCCTCAATGTGGCCGTAATACGCGGGGATCGGTGGGCCGGACCTCTTCTGGCCGCCGCCGGGATGGATCTTGTATCCTTTGTACCCTTGCTCCTTGGCGCTGAGCGCGTCGGCAACGTAGTCCTCGACGTTGGGGAGATGCTGCGAACTGGCATACGCCATAACCCGGTCTTTGTTGCCGCCGAGAAGTTTGTAGATGGGGCGATTCACGGCCTTGCCGAGGATATCCCACATGCAGATCTCTGCCGCGGCAGTGTAGAAGTTAGGCCAGGCGCCGCCGCCGCGGTTGACTCCACCTGCCGCGCCGCGACCTCCGCCGCCGGGCGCTCCGGAACGCCCGCCGCTGAATCCGAAAACTTCTTTCGTGCCCGTAGTGGCCGTGATGGTGGGTAGCAGATCGATCACGTTCCTGCCCACCAGCGCCGGCTTAGCCCATTCCTGCCAGTTGGGGGTAAGCCCGCGATTTCCGATGGTGTAATTCCCCTCGTGACCGCTGTTGGTCACCACGGAGAGAATCTCGCCCGTCTCGCTCGAGTTCAACCGGCGAAAACCGGCAAGGTCGGCAACATAGACCTTGACCTCCTTGATGGTCAGGTCGGGAAGATCTCCCTTTTTGACGCCGGCCGACTGTGCAGCGGCGTGCGGCGGGTCGGCAAGCGCTGCCGCAGCCGCCGCCGTGAGGCCGGTGGAGGCTCCCAGGAACCGGCGGCGCGACTGCCTTTTGTCAGACATCGTTTCTTCTCCTTCTCTCATTCGGGCAATGCGAATGCAACCACGTTCGATCCCGAAGCGATCGCCACATACTGCCGGCCGTCCACCATGTAAGTCATAGGCGAGGCTTTGGGCGCCTGGCTGGTCTCGAAGTGCCATAGCGCGCGCCCCGTTTGCGCGTCGACGGCGGCCAATGCGCCGCCCGATTCGCTGTAGAACACCAGCCCGCCGGCGGTGGAAAGCACTCCACCGTAGTTGGGCGTGGGAACTTTCTGTTCGGTCTCCCAGGCGATATTGCCGGTCTGCATCTCAATGGCTCGCAGGTAGCGCCGGGGCGGCCCGGCGCCCGGCACGTTGAAGAGATCGCCACCGCGGCCGCCTCTCGCGGGTGGTGGCGCAGGATGCAGTCCGAACTGCGTGCTGCGGTAGGTGCCGCAGTTCTCAATGGTCATTACGTAATACAGGCTGGTGGCCGGGTTGTACGCTGTCGACATCCAGTTGGCGGCCCCGCGAATGTCGGGGCACGTCGCGGTGCCTTCCGGAGTGGGTACGTTCCCGGGCAATTCGATGGGCCGGCCCTTGGCGTCGATGCCGCTGGCCCACGAGATTCTCCTGGCGAAGGCTCTGGCGAGCAGCAATTCCCCATTGGTCCGGTCGAGCACGTAGTAGAAGCCGTTGCGGTCGGCGTGAAGCAGTAGCTTCCGCATTCGGCCCTGGAACTGGGCGTCCACCAGCACGGCGGGCTGCACCGCATCCCAATCGTGCAGGTCGTGGGGCGTGAATTGGAAATGCCAGCGGAGCTTTCCGGTTACCGGGTCGAGCGCCAGAATGCAGTTGGTATAGAGGTTGTCGCCTGCGCGCTCGCTGCCGTCGGTATCGGGAAAGGGGTTGCCGGTAGGCCAGTAGAGCAGATGAAGGTCGGGATCGTAACTGCCTGTGAGCCACGTGGAACCGCCGCCGAACTCCACGGCGTTGCCCTTCCAGGTGTCCCAGCCGGCCTCGCCTTCGCGAGGCACAGTCCAGAAGCGCCACGCCAATTGTCCCGTGGCGGCCTTATAGGCGGCGAGGAAACCGCGGATGCCGTCGTCGGCGCCGGCCACTCCAGCCACGACAAGATCGCCCACCACCAGCGGCGCGGCGGTGGCGCCGTAGTGCTGCGGTGCTTCCGGCATGTAGACATCCCAACGCAGAGCGCCCGTCAGCCGGTCGAGACAGAGCAGGTGGGCATCGTCAGTGGTATAGAAGACGCGGTCGCCGAGCAGGGCCACCCCGCGATTCGCGCCCTTGGCGGCGTCGGCCGCGATGGTGGCGCCGCTGGAACGGGGCCGCGAGTAGCGCCAGATTTCCGTTCCGCTGCGCGGGTCGAGCGCGTAAACCTGGTTGGGGCCGGTGATGTACATGACGCCATCGGCCACCAGCGGAGTGGTCTCCAGTCCGAAGAAAGGCACGGAATAGACCCACTGCGCCGCCAGATTCTTCACGTTTTGCCGGTTGATCTGGTCGAGAGCGCTGTGCCGATTGCCGCGGATGCTACCGTTATAAGTGGGCCACTCGCCCGGCTTGGGATGCAGGATTGCGTCGATCGCGGCAGGGGCCACCACTTCGCCGGGTCCAGCGAGCGCGCCCGCGGGCAACCCGCCGAGACGGCTCAGGAAAGCGATCAGGTTGCGCTCCTCTTCGGGCGCGGCGTTCAGGGGCGGCATAGTAGATGTCTTGTCGCGTCCAGTGATTTCGTACTCGCCGTCACGCAGCACGAGGAGTCGTCCTTCCAGCGTCTGCAGTAGCAGCGAGTGGAGCGTCTCCTTGCGGGCAAACCCACGGAGGGTGCGGCCATCGCGCAGGCGAACGCTGACCGTGGCATAGCTGTCCGGCACTTGTGCGCCAGGGTTTTTGAGCTTGCGCGTCAACTCAGCCAGCGTGAGTTGCCGGCCCACGGTCGTAAGGTCGGGCCCGACCGGCTTGCCGCGCCCCAGAGCGGTGTGGCAGGAAGCGCACTGGCCCCTGCCGAAGAAGAAGCGCTCGCCCGCTGCGGTGTCGCCCTCGGGAGGCGCGTCGAATGCCGCGCCGTTCATCGATCGGACAAAGCCCGCGAGCGCCTGCAACCGGTCTTCGGAGAGCGCGAACGGCGGCATGCCGCCGGATGTGCCTTTTTGAATGATGTCGTGAATCTCGCGGAGGGAACGGCTGCGGAGACGCCGGCTGCGCGAGAGCGGCGGGCCTCGATCGGAGCCTGATGCGTCGTCGCCATGGCAGGCCGCACACCGCTGTGCGTAGAGCTTCACGGGGTCCGGCGGCGCCGGTTGGGCGAGTGCGATACCTACTATTAGAGGAAACGCCAGGCCCGCCAGCCATTCGCCGCTCGTCTTCATGGACGCGAAGACCATCCGTGCCAAACTCTACCGAATTCCGGCAACGCCGTCAACGGCCGCAACTAAAACTGAAACTACCCGATGAAAACTGGATTTACTTCGGCAACAACGACAGCACCCCTTTGCTGGGGCTCGGGATGACATGGGCCGCCACCAGACGGCCGAGTCCTTCCACCTTCGCCTTGCCGGCGTCGACTGCCGCCCGGACCGCCGCGACGTCGCCCTTAATCAGCACGGTGATGTATCCGCCGCCCAGCTTCTCCCGGGCCAGGACCTCCACGGCGGCAGTCTTCAAAGCTGTATCGATGGCCTCGAAGACGGCGGTGAAGCCCTGCGTTTCGATGAGACCCACGGCAAAACTGGATTGATCGTTCATATTCTTCTCTGGTATCTGGACGGTTGACTGCTCGATGAGCGGACTGAATTCCGGGCCGGCCTGATAGGCGGCGTGCGAAAGATCCGAAGGCCCGGGAATGACGTGCACCACCGCAGGCATATGCATCGCGGCGGCTGTATCTTCCGCGGCGCGGGCGGCGGATTCGATATCGCCCAGCGGACCGTAAAGCTTCATGCAGACGCCGGGACTGTCGTTGAGTTCGGTTTCCAGCACCTGCACGCCCGCGCACTTTTCCATGGCGTCGAGCACCACCATGGCGGGCGACCAGCCTCCAATCTCGATCAATGCAAGAGCTTCGGTCAGAAGATCCCCCGCTTCTCCAACTCGCGCATGACTTCGAACACCACTTGCTCCACCTTATCCGTGCCGGCCGGCCGGATGCGCGGCGCACACCCGGTAGCGGGGCGGTCCACCAGTTCGAAATCGGCCAGAATGCAGTGCAGCACCGACGTTAGAGCTGCGCGATCGGACTGCTGGGCGCAGGTTTGCGGCTGCCGCCCACGGCCGAAGCGAAAGCCTCGCAGTTCGGCCGCCGCGCGGAACCCATCGGGAAATTCGAACGGGAATAGCATGGCATCGAACAGTTCGAGGATGCGATACTGCCACTTCATGGCGTCGCCGTAATTGCCTGCGATCGAGAGGTCGTACATGCGCCGGGTGACTTCCGGCACCGCGTTGCTGGATGCGTGAGTACCACCGTCGCATCCGATCATCAGCATGGGGACCAGCACGGCCTCCCATCCGGTGAGAAACGAGAAATCGCTGCGCAGCGGCCGCACCGCGGCGATCAGCCGCATCATGAAAGCGAGGTCTCCAGTGGAATCCTTGATGCCGACGACACGTGGAAACTCGTCCGCCAGCCGGCGGATGGTGGGCACGTCGATGGGGCTGGCGAACATCGGGATATTGTAGAGCGTCAGATCGATGGGCGAGTTGCGCGCGATCTCCGCGAAGTAGGCGTACACCGATTCCGGCGTCAGCTTGTAATAGAAGGGCGCGACGATGGCCACAGCCCGCACGCCCAGCCCGGCATAGGCCTCGCACGCCGCGAGCGTCTCACGCACATTGGCCTCGGCCGCTCCGGCGAGAACGGGAACGCGGCCGCCGGCCGCATCCACCACGATCTCCACGATCCGGCGCCGCTCCCCGGCCGTGAACCGCGTGAACTCGCCCGTGGACCCGTTGGGATACAGTCCGTGAACCCCGCGCTCAATCAGCCAGGAAACAAAGCGGCGTAGTTCCGGCTCGTTGATCTGGCCCCGTTCGTCGAGGGGCACTAATAGCGGGGTGAAAATCCCTTGGAGCCTGCTCAAGCAATCAGGATACACGGTGGCGCGGCTGCGGTGCTAAAGTTGACCATCATGGACGACCTACCTCGCAGGGCTTTTCTGCAGTCCGCCATCGGCGCCGCGCTCGCCGCTCAACCGGCTTCAATCCCGATCGTTGACTGCCACATCCACCTGTTCGATCAGACTCGGCCGCAAGGCGCGCCGTATTCCGCCGGACCACGGAACACCGAACCGGCGTTGCCCGCGCGCTATCGCAAGCTGGCGTCGCCGCTGGGAATTGTGGGCGCCCTCGAGGTGGAAGCCAGCCCGTGGATTGAAGACAACCTCTGGGTCCTCGAAGTGGAACAGAGCGACCCGTTGATGGTGGGAATGATCGGCAATCTCCAGCCCGAAAAACCGGAATTCCAGGAATACCTGGAGCGATATTGCAAGAACAAACTCTTCCTCGGAATTCGCTACGGCAATCTGTGGGGCTACAGCCTCGTCAAGCAGGTGACCAACCCGGTGTTCGTCGAGGGACTCAAGCTGCTGGCGCAGGCCGGCCTGGCGATGGACAGCGCCAACCCGCGGCCGGACCTGATCGAGGCGCTACTCCGCGTCACTGACCGCGTGCCGAACCTGCGCATCATTATCGATCACTTGCCCTCGATGCGGCTGGACGCGGCAGTGGAGCGGAATCTGCTGGAACTGGCCCACCGGCCCACCGTGTACATTAAGATCTCCGAGGTGCTGCGCGTGGTGGACGGCAAGCCCGTAACCGATCCGGGTGTCTACAAGGCACAACTCGACCACTTCTTCGAAATCTTCGGCGAGGACAAGCTGATTTTCGGCAGCGACTGGCCCAATAGCGTAGCGGTCGACAATCTGCCGGCCATCGTCGGCATCGTCAAAGACTATTTCCATGGCAAGGGGCAGGCGGCCGCCGAGAAGTATTTCTGGAAAAACTCGCAAGCGGCGTATCAATGGAAACGCCGCGACCTCGCTCAGCCGTAACTACCTGCTGACCAGCTTGACTTGCGCGGAATTCAGACCGGGACGGCTGGCTGTTACCGTAATCGCTCCGGCGGTCTGCGTGGACCGCACGGAAACGCGATTGATGCCACACTCCGTGTTCAGGTAGAGATTGTTGGTGGAATCGACCTTGCCGCTGTTGTAGCCGCCGCGCCAGACCGCGGGACCGGTCACCGTGAAATCCACTTTGTCGTCATCGGTGGGGCAGCGCTGCCCCTTGGCGTCCACCACTTCCACGTCGAGGAGCGCCACGTCCGCGCCATCTGCCTGGAAGCCGCGCGGATTGACGGTCGGGGTGAGCTTGATTTGCGCCGGCGGTCCGGCAGTGGTCAGTTCCTCCCGTGCGGCCGGCTTGCCGCCGTTCCGGCCAACGGCCTTGAGGGTTCCCGGCGCAAATTCCACGTCGGGGAACGCGAACACGAATCCGTTCACAGGCTGCGAGTTCACGCCCGCCGGCTTGCCGTTCACGAACAGCTCCACCGATTCGGTATTGGCGATAACGTAAACGGTCTTTACCGTCTTGCGGTCCACGGGATAGCTCCAGTGGCCGACGATGTGGAGATCGGGGCGATCGTTCTGCATCACGCGATGCGTGAAGTAGATCTCTTTGGGCAGCCGCACGGCATCCACTTTGCCGCTCACACGACAGACCTCACTCGAATCCTGGCGGCCGTCCGCGTCCGAATCGGAGAAGTAGATAGAAGCGTAACCCGACCATTTGGAGTGCGCCGGGTCCGGGTTCGAAATGCGATTTTCCCAATAGGCCCGGTAGCGCTTCACTGCTGCCACGGCGAAGCTCTCGGAAGTGTACTGCCACGTGTCGTTGGGGCCCTTCTTGAATCCGAAATAAGGCGGCGAGAAATCGTCCCAGAAGCGCCGCGCACCTTCGTCGCGGAAGTCTTCGGTCTCGATCAAAGGTGCGCGGTCGCGGCGCTGCGCGCTGTAGCCGCGGAACATGGCAGTGGGCCCGGTCAGCGCGTCGGTCCGCGCATCCTGGCCGATCATGACGCCGTAGAATTCCGCGATGGGCGTGGTGGCCGTGTTCAGTTCGACGTTATCGTTGCCGCGCGCGCCCATCACGCGGCCGCCATCCGGGTCCCACTGCTTGCGCAGGGCCACCATCTGCTGCATGTGCTCCACCGTGACCACAGTGTTACCTGCCTCCCAGAACAGGATGCTGGGACTATTGCGGTAGTAGATCATGGTGTCGCGCATTACCTCCAGGCGCTGCTCCCACTGGCGTCCGGTCACGTCGCGTTCCTTATCTCCTGCGGGGCAGATCTGAATGATGCCGTGGCGGTCGGCCGCGTCGGAATCCACGCGCTGCGGCGCGATGTGCATCCAGCGGATGTAGTTGGCGTGGTTGTCGCGGATCATCTGCGCCTGGTAGTCGTGCATCCAATCCGGGTAGGCCTGGCCGAGGCCGGCCCATTCATTGCTGGAACGCTGTGCGAATCCCTTCAGGTAGACAAACCTGTCATTCAGGTAGACGCCGCCCGTGCCCGCGCCTCCTTTGAATCCGGTCTTGCGAAATCCGGTGACCACCTGGTCGGCGTCCACTACCTTGCCATCCACCTTGAGGATCGAATAGACGTCGTAGAGGTAGGGATCTTCGCTGCTCCAGAAGCGCGCGCCCTTCAGCGCCCCGCTCGCGTTCAGGACGGTCTTTTCGCCATCCACCATGTCGACCGAGTTGCCCGCCAGGCGCGCGCGCACCTGGCCTGTGCGATCGACAACCACCGCTGACAGTTCGACCGTGGCGCGATCGCCCGATGCATTTCGTACTTCCGAATCGACCGTCACCTCCGCGCTTTTCGCGGCGATATTGAAATTCGCGGCGTGGATATACACACCCGAACTCTCCAGCCCGTAATAGAGCGGCAGCGTTTGGTAGATCTTCCCGGTGACGTGCAGCCAGACATGCCGGTTGATGCCGCCGTGGTCGGGATTGAAGTCGTTGGCGTTCCATTCGAACGTTGTGCCGGTGGCGCGCTCCTGATAATTAGTGCGGTTGTCGACTTTGACCGCCAGCACGTTGTCCTCATTTCCGAACTGGACGCCGCCGGTGATGTCGAGCCCATAGGCCGTCACGCCGTTTTCGTAGAGTCCCACCCGCTTGCCGTTCAGGAAGATATCGCCCGCCTGCCGCATGCCCTCGAATTCCAGAAAGATACGATTGCCTGCGAGCCTGGCGGGAAGTTTGAAATGCTTGCGATACCAGGACAGCCCTTTGTAAGTCCCGCGGTCGCCACCGCTGTGAGAGATGATCTGACGGAAGGAGTCCACGTCGTTGAAGGTGTGGGGCGTGCTGACGGTGGCCCAGGCCGAGTCGTCAAAGCCGGGCGCTTCCGCGCCGGGTGCATCGTCGCGGATGAATTTCCAATCGCGGTCAAAATTCATTTTGGCGCGCGGCGACTGCGGCGGAGTATAAGCCGCGGTTTGAGCGCCGCCGCCGATGGCGAATGCGCAGAGAATCAGGGGAACGAGGATTTGTTTCATAGGACTCGGCGAAACGAATTGTATGGAAAAAGGCAGCGACGGGTTGATTGCGAGCCCACGAGATCGAACCGGCGCCGCCGGCCGGATCGAATCCCGCGAGTTTTCCACTTGCGCTTTCAGCAGAGGGCCAATTGCCGCGGCCAGACAGACACACGAAGGGAACCGGGAGGGTGTCATAAAGGTATCCAGGGTCGAGCCATGAGCTATTTCGCCGGCAGCGCCCCCGCCAGCAGAAATACCAGCGGCGCATTCCAATTGATGGCTACTTCGTTGGCGGCATAGGCCGCCTGCTCATCGATGTACATCTTCGCGGGAGGCAGGTCCGCCGCCAGTTTGCGCATGGCAGCATCCTGACGGCCACGGTTCGGCCCTCCCGAAAGCAAGCCGGGCCAGGGTTCGGGATTGTTGTCCGCCCCGCTTGGACGATGATGCGGATGGCGGAATGGATTGGCCCCCACCTGCGTCACAAAACTCAGCGAGAACGTGTTCCTGCCGAGCAGGTAGTGCAGGTTCTCCATCGCCGTTTCCACATACCGGGGATTCGCCTGCAGCGCGTTGGCCACCAGAAGTTGCATCCCGTAGTTGGCCGCCACGCTGTTCGATCCCCAGATGTAATCCCGCGAGGTCATACTGATGCGATACCCGTTGGACTTGGTGCGCCCCACAATCTGTTCCGCTGCGTTGACCGAGTCCTGCCGGATCGCGGCAACCGCGGCAGCGTCTCCGCCCGAGCCCAGCGCGTAGGTCCACAGTGCCATGTTGGCGACGTTCCCCCACGATTGCGGCTGCGCGGCGCGAATCGATTTCCGGAAGTCGGAATAGTGTTCCAGGAAATACCGCTGGTAAGAATCGCCGCGCGAGGTCCGTGCCAGTTCGGCCGCGGCCCATAGACGCTCGTCGCTGCAATCTCCGTCTCCGTAGCCGCCGGTTCCCACCCCGTTGGGATTGCGGAACGTCACATTGGGATGCTGGTCGAGCCATGCCCAGGCCCTTTCCGCCGCGCGCTGGCACTTCGCGGCGAACGCTGCGTCGAAGGGTTTGTAGACGCGCCCCGCGATCGCCATCACGGCCGCAAAGTCGCCCGTGGCGCAGGAACTCTTGAACGGGTCGGACCCCGTGCCGATCACATAACTGACCAGCTTGTCCTTCTCCGGCATGACGAACCCGCAGAATTGTTCGCTGGTCTGTTTGTGCCATACGCCGCCGTCATCATCCTGCATCTCGAGCATCCAATCCAGGTTCCAGCGGATCTCGTTGAGAATGTCCGGAGTGCCGTTCCCGGATTCCGGCAGATTGAGCTTGACAGTCCTGACGCGTGGGCCGAACATCTCCCAGGTCCAGAGCAGAGTCCCCGTCGTGATTCCGGAGTTGACCACGTAGCGCCCATAGTCGCCCGCGTCGTGCCAGCCGCCCCGCGACGAATGTGGGCCCGTCTTTCCGGAAGAAGCGTGGTACGCGCCTTCCAGGTGGCACGCCTCGTGTTTGTACCCCGGAAACTCCGGGCCCAGATCGACCGCCATGCCGCACCGTTGGCCGTAGTACGACCGCATCGCCAGATACCACGCCCGCGAATAAACTGCCGGACCGATGGAGAATTCCCAACTCCTGCCCACCCCGGGCACTTCCAGATAGAATTGACCGCTTCGCGTGAAGCGGCTGAAGTCCGCGGCTTGCACACGGTCCCCGGAGTCGGGATCGTCGACAGGCGCGCCGAGTTTTCCGCGAAAGGCCACGGCGCCATCCTTCACGGTGCGCACCGCGAAGTCGGCCGCCGCTGTCTTGGATGACACCAGTGCTACCTTAGGTGTGTTGTTCAGATAGCCCACCTGATCTACTTTGATATCGGTGGTGGGCGCCGCCGCAAACACCGGTGCGGCGAGCAGAAGAACAATAGCGAAGCGCATGCCTTCCCTTCTATTCATAGAGATAAACCGTCCACGCGCAGGACGGTATTGGGGCGCAGCGACAGTAACTCGCCCTGTTGTAGTTGCCGGTCGAGATATGCACTTCATGAATCGGACCGGTGGCGCCCGTCAACAGCAATTCCGTCGTGGCTCGCGCATAGCTCCTGCGGGAGTCCTGAATGCTGGCCTTGGTGGTCACGCCGTTCAGGTAGTTCTCGATTCCCACGGCGGCGATCCTGAGTTTGTCGATGGGCGCTTGATACCCGCGTCCCGGAACGTGGCGGGGAACCGCCGAATTTGCGTTTCGTGTAGATGTTGAAAGCGCTCCAGCGCCTTTTCACGGCGCACGTGAAATCGAGGTTAGAATAACAGAATTGCAGACCGTTAGATATACCTTGGACGCTGCCTTCCCGTTTACGGCTTGGGGGAGTAACGGTTGCGGCTATGCTGCCCGCGGACAAAAATACTGCCAAATCAAATGGGGCGGGCAGCGGCGGCGATGATTGTGGGCTCCAGTTGGCCGTCGCTCATCCGATCCACTCAGGGAATGTAGCGGGAATTGGCCTCGGCGACTTCAACGGAACCTTCGAAACATTATCTTATCTAAGGCGCATTACCGCTGGTCCTGGCCATAGCAAACGAATTGTCAAAATAAAAACTTAGTTCGCCCGGGTCACTCGATGCGCTGAAGCTGCAGGATAAGCTACGGCGCCAGGCGTTCGCGCACGGTCAGGAAAGAGTCGGCGGAGACGTTCGTCAGCGTCTGCCGAAGCCCGGAGGGCCACTCGATTTCGATGCTGTCCGCGCGCGAGTTGTGGCCTAGTCCGAAATGCACGGGCAGTTCGCTCGAGCAGGCATAGCCGGTTGACGTGGTCACGTGATTCACCTGGGTTGTGCCTCCGCTCCGGACGGTCACACGCGCTCCGATCGCGTCGCGATTGCTCCTGTCACCGACGAGCCGGAGAGCCAGCCAGTGATTACCCGCGCCCATGATGTTGCGCAGCAGGACGGGCGGCTCGTTGAGGCGGGTGACCACGGCGTCCACGCGCCCGTCGCGATCGAAATCCCCGAAGGCGACCCCACGGTTCTGCGCGGCAGGACCGGTTAGAGTCGCGCGAAACGCCCCCTTGCCATCATTTAGCATCAGTAGATTCTGCTGCCGGGACTTGCCGCTGGAGAGCATCTCGGTGTTGTCCTGGACATCGCCGGCAGCCACGAACACGTCCTTCCAGCCGTCATTGTCGAAGTCGAAAATGCCCATGCTCCAGCCGCTCAGCGAAGTGCTGATGATACCCACGCGGCTCGGGTAGGTCGCGTCCCGAAACAGACCGCGGCCCATATTGCGGAAGATTGGAAAGGTCTGATTGCTGAGCGCAGTAATCGCCAGATCCTCCGAGCCGTCATTATCGAGATCGCGGAAATCGACGCCCATCGAGGAAAGCTCCTTCCCATCGTCATTCAGACCGACACCCGCCTGCAGCGCCACCTCACGAAAGGTTCCGTTGTGTTCGTTATGGAACAGGAAGTTCGGTACGGTGTCGTTGGCCACGAATATGTCCATCCAGCCGTCGTGGTCGTAATCGGCGATGGCGATGCCCATCCCTTTACCCGGATGCGCGGCGATTCCGGAAGCATGGGAGACGTCGGAAAACGTGCCGTCGCCGTTGTTGTGATACAGGCGGTCAGGCAAGGGCTGGTAGTAGCGCGGATGGCAGTAAGTGCGAATGCCGCGCCCGGCATCGCCGCAGAACGGCTCAGTGGCCGGGTCCCACTTCACGTAGTTGACCACGAACAGATCCAGGCGGCCGTCGTTGTCGTAGTCCACCCAGGCCGCTGACACCGCCCAGTCGTGGCTTTCCAGGCCGGCTGCGCGGGTTACGTCCTCGAAGGTGCCATCGCCGCGATTATGGAACAAGGTGTTGCCGTTGACACCGGTGACGAACAGATCGGCGTGCCCGTCGTTGTCGTAATCCCCCGCGGCGACGCCGATGTTATAACCGGCGCCGCCTACTCCGGCCTTGTCAGTCACGTCCTCGAAGGAGAAATCGTGTTTGTTTCGATAGAGTCGATTGCGATACTGGGGACCGGTCTTCTGGAGCGATGGCTGTTCCGCACCATTCGTGAAATAAACATCGGGATAGCCGTCGTTATCGTAGTCGAACACCGCCACGCCGCCCGCCATGGTTTCGATCTGGTGCCTCTCGGGCGACGCTGCGTTGTGGAGCACGAACGAGATGCCGGAATGGGCGGTACGGTCCTCGAAGTAGCCGGTGGGCGGGGCGGCCAGCACCGCGGCAGTCAGGATCGCAACCGAACCCAGGACGGCAGTCTTCATAGGCCTTCCGGCGTGGCTTTGCAGTTTTCGAGCGCCTTGATTTCGGCGCCGGCCTCGCTGCCCTTGCCGCCCGCTGAGTAGATCCGGGCCAGCAGATTATGAACGCGGCACTCGCCGGAGAGCCGTGCGGGTTTGAGTACCTGCGCTGCTTCCTCCAGGCTGTTGCTCTGATACAGCACGCGCGCCAGTTCGAAGCGGACGTCCACGGCAGACGGTGCCAGTTCCAGTGCTCGCCGTAGAACGCGCAGGCTCTCGGCCGGCCGGCCCTGCCGGAACAGGAACGCGCCGTATGAAAAATAGGGTCTCCAAACCGTGCCGGCCAGGTCCACCGCCTCGCGGAACGATTTCTCCGCTGCCGCGAACTGCCCCAGAGCATCCTGCGCCAGGCCCAGGTTCTCGTAGACGCGGGATTGCTGCGCGCCCACCCGCAGAGCCTGCTCGAACTCCGCGATGGCCTGCTCCAAGCGATTGGCGTCGTAAAAAGCACGGCCCGAAAAGTACCAGGCATCGGAGTCCCGCTTATCGAGGCGCTGCGCCGTCTCGAAGAAGTCTTGCGCGCAGTCCCATTGTTGGCGGGCGGCGCAGATACGTCCCGCCAGGACGTACCCTTTCGGGTAGCGGTTATCGATCGCTATGGCGCGTTTGGCTTCGTCGAGCGCGGCATCCAACTGGCCCAGGTTCAACAGCGCGCCGCCCAGGAAGACGCGGACATCCGACCGGTCGGGGTACACGGCCAGATATTGCCGGTAAAGACTGACGGCTTCGGCGGTACGGAGCGAGCCGTAGGCGGCGTTGGCCTCCGCCAGTAAACGATCCCTGGCATCCTGCGCGGCCACGCAAACCAGTATGGCGAGCGCGGCGCCCAAGGCTCGTATCACGGTGTTTTGACAACCTTGAAATCCATAAACCGCGCACTGCTTCGATGAGCGAAGACGCCGACATCCAAAGGCCCGCTCGCCCCCGCTACTTCTGCTTCGCCGATCTTACTCCAATTGGTGCCGTCCTTGCTGGAGTACCCCGTGAATTTGGAGCCCTGGCGCTCTAGTTTGAGCCAGCACGGCCAATTGGTATATCCATCCAGGACCGTCCGCTTATCGATGCGGCCATCGCCGTCGGAATCCCACTCCAGCGAAAAACCGTTAGCCGGCGAAGCGCCAAACACCAGGTAGCCGCGCGACTGTCCGGGCTTCGAAATATCCTGGCGCACCATGATCCCTGCACGGCCCACCCAGTTCGTTCTTCTGTCCGGATTCTCCAGTTTCACAATCGCCGAATCGGCATTCCCCAATCCGTGCGGCAGATAGGCCGAACCGTATTGGTCGCCATGATCCAGCACGGCGTAATCGCCATTCTCGCGAATGTAGAATCCGCCTTCCACCTGCTGGACCTGCCCTTCAAGATTCTGAAATCCCACATACGGCGCGGTCACCGGACTACCGGCAGGTTTCGGTGTCACCACCAATTCCTTCGTCACGTCTCCGAGACGCAGCGGAATATTGCCGCTCCCGGTGGATTGCAAATTGACGAAGCCCACGCGCGCCGTTTCATTCGCGGCCAGCCAGGCGGTGCGTTTGATTCCCTCATTCCCTACTCGCAATTCAACCTCGCCAAGGCCCTCGTGACCCGTGTTCTGGATCGTCGCGGGCACGTAAAACCGGTCGCCGGATACCAATCTTCCAGATGGCGGATCGAAACCCTTCAGCAGCACTTTAGCGGACGTTGCATCCAGTCCGTTCCTGATGAGTTTGCCAATGCCGTCGAAGAGCAGCGAAGGAGCGCCATCCGGTTCGCGCTGCGCCATGAAGCGGTCCAGGTCCAGCGTGCCGATATTCTCCCCGAACAGGGCCGGGCGGCGGTCCTTGTCCACGTAGTCCACTCGCACATCGTGGAGTTCCAGGTTTTCTACATTGCGGCAGTACACCCCGTAGGCCTGAATCATCGAGTAGGGGCTGAAACCCTGGCCGTTCGACTCCTCATCCTTTACACCGCCCACGAACGTCATCCGAGCATTTCTTAGGATGATCGACTTCGCCGGCTTCTCACGCGGTCCGGCTACGTAGAACGGCGTTCTGCCGCAGTTGATTGCGGTCAGGTTCTCAATCACGATGCGGCCCACGCCCAGATTGTTCCCACTATAGGGTGCGTCAGCGCCGAATGCCACGAATACCGGTGAACGGACGTTGATCATGGTGATATTGGAGAGGACCATGTTATCCACCGGACCGGGCGTGACCAGCCGGGAACTCGCGCCGCCCCGGCCCGCACTATGAGGCAGAATCTGGAAACCCGATTCCGTGTTCGTGCGGAATCCCAGCCGGTGCGCGTACTGTCCCGGACCGTAGATCAGGGTATTGTTGATCAGCACGTTCCGGCCGCCCACGCGAATCGCATTGCACGAGCTGTTCAGGATGCAGTTGGTGACGGTCACGTTCTCCCAGTAAGCGCCGGCCAGGCTATCGTCGCCGGTATACAGTTTCGAATTCGAGATGGTGGCGAGCCTCACGTCGTGCATGTTGATGCCGTCGTAGCCGTTGTACGCCGTGAAATTATCGACGGTCACCCGCTCGCAGGAACGAAAGATGAGAGAGTAATTGCCGGCATCTTTGATCGTGATGTCGCGGACCACAATATCTTTGCTGTTGTTGAAGAGGACGGCGTGGGGTCCGCGGATATGCTCCTCGCCTCTTGGATTGTTCAGGTTTTGTCCGTTGATGCTCCCCCGGCCCATGAGCGCGACATTGCGGACTCCGTTGGCCAGGATAATGGAGCCATCCCACTCGCGCCCGCCGTCCGGCCAATGATAGCCGGCC
>JARLGM010000101.1 GCA_031292755.1 Candidatus Sulfopaludibacter sp. | reverse complement strand
AACGGCGGATCCAGTCCAGGTCCATACGGCTTTCAACCTCCAGCGGCTTCAGACTTCGAGCGGCTTCAGACTTCGAGCTTCCAGGGCGCGCGGTACGGTGCCTTCAAAAAGGGCCGGGCTTCCGACTGCTTCACGGTGAATGCCCGGTCGTCCCAACGAAGATTCATACCCTGACGCAGCGCGATGTTTGCCAGCAGACAGGTGACCGTGGAACGGACGCAGGTTTCGATGTCGCTGGCGGGTTTCCGGCGCGAGCGGACGGATTCCCGAAAATTCTTCCAGTGCGCCACGTTGGCGGCGGCCATCTCGTGGTGGCGCACTACCTGCGCCGCGGCGCCCTTTTGATTGGGATAGATCGCATAGCCGCTCCGGTTCACGGCCAGAGTCGCCCGCGTGCCGTGAAAGACCGCGCCGCAGGTGTCGTCATCGCCGGCGCTGCCAATGCGGCACTGGTAGCTGGCGACAAAGCCGGGATAGCGATACGTGGCCTGCACGGTGTCGGCGGTTTCGGTGTTGCCGGTGACGTAGAACTTGCCACCCTGCGCGGCCACGTTCCCCGGCATGGCTTCGTCAAACGCAGACTGCACGATATCGAGCAGGTGTACGCCTTCATCCGTCACGGCCCCGCCGGAGTAGTCCCAAAAATGGCGGAAGGCCGACCAGCGGTTGGCGTTGAACGGGCGCTTGGGCGCGGGACCGAGCCACATGTCCCAATCGAGCCCGGGCGGCGGGTCCGCATCCGGTGGATTGCCGAACGCCGCCCTGTCCGGCGAGATCGTCTGAAAGGTATGGCAGAAGGCGATATCGCCCAGCTCGCCGCGCTTCACGATGGCGCGCACCTGCCGGGAAAGACCGCCCGAGCGCTCGACCGTTCCGCCCTGCACTACGCGTTGGTACCGGCGCGCGGCCTCGACCATTTTCACGCCCTCTTCCACGTACACGCACGCCGGCGTTTCCACCCAAACGTCCTTGCCGGCCTTACACGCTTCGATGGCCATACAGGCGTGCCAATGGTCCGGCGCCGCGATGGATACTGCATCGATGGACTTGTCCGCGAGGATCTCGCGAAAATCCTCGACGGCTTTGACGGCGCTCCGTCCCAAACGGCTGGCCTTCTCCGCCGCGCTCGCGAGCGTGGGTCGATATACGTCGCAAACCGCGACCGTTTTGAAGCCGGGCACCTGGGCGGCGTACCCGATGTTGCGGGAACCCATGCGTCCCGTGCCGATAAACGCCAGGTTGATCCGGTCGTTGGCGCCGTGGAAGTCTCCCGTGAAAAGCGCGGAGGCGAGGACCGCACCGCCGGCCGTTTTCAGGAATCGCCGCCGGTCTGGACTTTCTGGTGCCATGCCAACAGTTGTATCAATTTTGTCATGGACCCATCGAGCTCCTGGGAAGTTCTGGCGCCGCTCTTTTATAATTAGTAGGGATGCCTGCTGACTTTGCACCTTCGGGTCTGCCCGCATTGACGATTCTGGCGGTGGACGATGACGCGGCGATTCTTCGCTTCCTCGACCACGTTCTTCACGATGCCGGTTATCGAGTGCTGTTGGCCGATGGCGGCCGGCGAGCGATCGAAACGTACGAGAACAGCCCCCAACCGGTGCACCTGCTGCTCACCGACGTGATTATGCCCGATCTCACCGGGCCGGTGGTGGCGGAGCGGCTGTGCTCCCGGCAGCCCGGCCTCCAGGTGCTGTTCATGTCCGGTTACCACGATGCCGACCTGGCACAACGCTTCGTGGCCAGCCGGGGCTTCACGCTGCTCCCCAAGCCGTTCACGGTAGAGGGCCTGCTGCGCAGCGTGGAAGAATCCTTGAGCGGTGTGCGGCCGTGAATCGTACTATATGTTTCATATTCGAGAAGTCGCAAAGAGAGGAACTTGGATGGAAACCCGATCTGACAGTCGTACCACATCTTCCCACCCTGCCTTTCGAGTAGACGTGCAACTGCACGAGCTGCTGGTGGATAAGCGCAAGAAAGAAATCAAGAGCCTGCTGCCCACTCCGGGCCAACCGCTGGATTTACCGGAGCCGGTCTATCCCAGCCGCCCCGAGTTGCAGAACATTCCCGATCCGGAATTTTTCCCGGAAAAGCGGAGCTGGACGGCGCCGCTGGTCTATCGGGCCATGCGCGGCTGGCTGTTCCCTTATTTACGGTCGCGCGTCCTGCCGGGCGATTTTCACCCCATCATCGCCTACCTGTTTACGGAGTGGAAGTGCAACCTGGATTGCCATTACTGCTGGGCGTTCGACAACAGCGTCAAGGGTATGACCGCGGACACCGCGCGCCGCGCCATCGACTGGCTGCACGATAGCGGCTGCCGCGTGCTCGCCCTGATGGGAGGCGAGCCGCTGCTGCGGCCGCAATTCGTGCATCAGGTGGTGTACTACGCGGCCAAAAAGGGCTTCTGGATTTACGTCCCCACCAACGGCCGCCTGCTGCGGCCGGACGTGATTGACCGGTTGGGCGATGCCGGCGTCGCCACCTTCAACCTGGCCGTGGATGCGGTGGAGGAAAAACCCGGGCTGCCCAAGGCGCTCGCTCCCATCCGCGCCAATTTCGACCACCTGGTGCGGCGCCAATACCGCTACGGCTTCAGCGTGTTCTTCAACATGAATATCTGCCGCAACAATATGGAGGATATCCGGCAGTTGACCGAAATCGCGCGCGAGCACCGCATCGCCACCGATTATCACATCAACGAAACGCCTATGATCGAGCCGGACCACTTCCAGCATCTGAATGAGAATGTGACGTTCATCCGGCGGGAGGACTGGCCGCAGGTGGATGCGCTGGTGGATTGGCTCATCGAGAAGAACCGGTCGGGGTACAAGATGGTGAACTCGGTGCAGCGGCTGAACGAAATGCGCGAGTTCATGCGCGGCAAATTGCAGGAGTGGAATTGCCGCGCGGGCCACAACAACGTGATTGTCCGCGTGGACGGCACCTTGGCCCCGTGCTTCCCCATGTACTCGGCCACTTACGACTGGGGCGTGGCCGGCCGCCAGAAATTCGAAACCGGCCAGCTCCAGGAGATGAAGAAGGGCTGCCAGCCGCACTGTTTCTCCACCCTCAACCACAACCTGGCCTACTGCTACGATGCGGCGCGGGCCGTCAAGTGGATGGGTAAGCAGGCTATGCGCGGCTTCCAGGGCGCGTCGGGAAGCTTCGAGTAGGCAATCTTTTCATCGCGGACACGCGGAGAAGCGGAGGGCGCGGAGAAGACAATCCAAGGTTGGGTTCTTCTCCGCCGCCGGCCGGAGGGAAGGCCATGTCTGTTCAACTGGTACGGGACTAACTGGTACCGGAATAAATGAGAAAAACAGGTCTAATTAGATTATTCTTGATGATGGCCAGACGGTCGAAAACGGAAATCCTGGCTAGCGAACTCGCGCGACATTCCGGAAGGACAGACAGGGACAACAAGTATGACAGGCAAACGGTCTTCGGTTGCTTCCCGAGCGCATGCGCTTCGGGCATTAGCAACATTCACGATGATTTCGATCTGCTTGGGTCTTGGCTGGCCGCACGCCAGCGCGGACTCGCGAGATGAGCGCCTACAGGCGGCCTCGATTGCTTCCCAGCACCGCCCGGCGGCAAACCTCATGAGTGTGCCATTGAGCTTCGAGCCGAACCAGGGACAGGCAGCCTCAGCGGTTCAGTTTCTCTCGCGCGGTTCCGGCTACGCGCTCTTCCTTGCTCCGGGCAAGGTTGTCCTGAACCTGGAGAGGCAGACATCGGCAGGAGAGTCCGCCGACACCCTGCGCATGAGTTTGATTGGGTCGAATCCCCAGGCCAACGCAGTAGCACGGGTCCGGCAAGCCGGCGTGGTGAGCTACTTCATCGGCAACGACCCGAAGAAATGGCGCTCCGGCATCCCGACTTATGGCAAGGTCGAGTATCCCCAGATTTACCCCGGGGTGGACCTGGTCTTTTACGGGAATCAGCGCCAGTTGGAATACGACTTTGTAGTCGCCCCCGGCGCCGACCCGAGCCGCATCGCCTGGCAGGTCGAAGGCGCCCGCGCCGGCGTCGACGCGAAGGGCGATCTGACTCTGAGCACTCCCGACGGTCCGGTCAGCTTCAAGAAGCCGGTGCTGTACCAAATGGATGGAGGCAAAAGGACCAGCGTCGAAGGGTCGTTCGCCGTGGCTGGGGACCAAGTGCGGTTCCGGCTTGGCAACTACGACCATTCCAGGGCGCTGACTATCGATCCCGTGCTCAGCTATGCCAGCTACATTGCCGGGGTCGCCGGGACCCAGTCCGATACCATCGGGGCTGCGACCGGGCCTGGTATCTCTCAAAACGGTACCTCGCAAGGTATCGCGCTCGACAGCGCGGGCAGTGCGTATGTTACCGGCACCGCGTTCTCGAAAGACTTCCCCACCCAGAACGCTTATCAAAGCTCGCGTCCGGCAAAGCTGGGCGAACAACCCGGCGGGACGTATGCCACGACCTTTGTAACCAAATTCAGTCCCGATGGCAGTACGCTGCTTTATTCCACCTATTTGGGCGGCAACGGCTCCGACCACGGTTACGCTATTGCAGTAGACTCCAGCGGCAATGCTTACGTGACTGGTATGACCAACTCGGTCAATTTCCCAATTACCGCTGGAGCGTACCAGACAATCTGCGATCCGGCTCCCAACAATACGGGTGAGTCTTCCGCGTCGGCAAGCTGCAACTCTTCCAACGTTTCGGTATTTGTGACCAAGCTGAATTCCACGGGAACGGGCATTGTGTACTCCACATTTATGGGCGGCTACGCGTACGCGTACGCCACTGCCATTGCCGTGGATAGCACCGGCCGCGCCTACATTGCCGGCAACGAGGAAGAGTACTGCTCCGCAAGCTATACGTTCCAAGGCTGCTTTCCCACGACCGGCGGAGCCGTTATTGGCGGAAACGCGACCGGTGGAGGTTCGCCACAATACGCCTTCGTAGCGGCGTTCGATCCCGCCGGCGCCCACCTGCTCTATTCCACTCTCTTCGGCGACCTGAATTTCGACAGTGGAGGCGGTACGTACGGCACCGGTGTAACGGTAGACCAAAATGGTTACTTTTATCTGGTCGGTGAGACGCAAGCCGGCAAACTGCCGACGACAGCCGGCGTGATTCAGCCGAACGGTGTTCCCCTGGGCAGCACAGGACTGTATGTGCAGACTTGGCGCGGCTTCGTTGCCAAGTTCAATCCGGTCACTTCCCCCGGTGGAGCATCGCTGGCCTGGTCCACCTACCTTGGCGGGAAAACCGGGAATACAGGCGACTACATGAGCGGCATCGCCGTAGACAGCGCAAGCAATGTGTATGTCGTCGGATATACCAATTCCAACGATTTCCCCGTGACGCCCGGCACTTATGGTACCGTCTGCGCGCCGGGTGGCGGGACCTGCGCGGCAGCGCACGTGACCAAGTTGGATCCGAACGCCCAACACATTCTCTGGTCCACCTATGTGGGAGGCTCCAAGCACGATGGAAGCGACACCTTTTTCTTTACCGGACCCATCCAGTTGGATGGCCAGGGGAACGTCTATATCATGGGGCAGAGCGGGGGGACAGGTTTTCCATTGGTCAACCCCGTTGAGCCGCTTGGAAGCGGCGGGTCCCAGGAAGTGATCGTCGCCGAGTTGGACTCTACGGGCGCCAACCTGCTGTTCTCGACACGAATCGGATCCGGTGGGGTCCACACCTCGGGACCAGCCGGGCTGGCGGTCGACTCCGCCGGCGACATCTATCTCGCCGGCAATATCATTGGCCAGGGCCTGATCACGACTCCCGGCGCATTCCAGACGACCACCAGCGATAGCGCGGGGGGCTGTTACCACGGCTTTGTCGCCAAAATCGCGGCCACCACGGCTCCGCAAATCACCGTGACTGGAAGTTCGTCTGCCGTGGTCAATGCTGCTACATGGCAGACGGGCGGCATAGCTCCCAACGAGTTCATTTCCATAGTGGGCACCGGGCTCGGTCCGGCAGCCGGGGTTTCCGGGCTCACGACGCAACTGGGCGGGACCAGCGTCTACATCGGCGGGACGGCAGCGTATCTGATCTATGCTTCTAACACGCTGGTAAACGCCCTGGTGCCGTTCGGCGTATCGGGTTTGCAAAGCACCACCATTCAGGCCGAGTACAACGGCGTGAAGGGCAATAGCGTAACTGTCCCGATAGTGAGCGCCTCCCCGGGAATCTTCACCCAGTCTTACGGGCCGGGCCAGGCATGGGTGGTCAACCAGGATAATACGTTCAATTCCAGTTCGAACCCCGCCGCCCGGAACAGCTACATTGCGTTCTGGGTGACCGGGCAAGGTCTGGTCAACACTTCGCTGCAGGACGGCGCCCAACCCACGTCGCCATGGCCAACTCCCATGCTGCCGGTGAGCGTCAGCGTGGGAGGCATCCAAGTTCCTGCCGCCAATATCATTTTTGACGGCTTGATCTTTACCGGAGAAATGCAGATAAACATCCAGATCCCCGCCAATGCTCCAACCGGCGCTGCGGTCCCACTGGTTGTGACCATTGGCGGCGCGTCATCCCGGGCGGATGCAACGGTCGCCATACAGTGACACCCGTCTGAATCGGATCAACGTCTTACGGCGGGACGGAAGCGCGAGGACACTCAGATCCTGTGGAACGCCTTTAGGATCTCGCGCGTGGAATAGTGCATCGCGATGGGGCGGCCGTGGGGGCAGCTCATGGGACAATCGGTCTCGGCCAGCGCGCGCAGCAGCCAGGCCATCTTGCTCGAGTCCAGCAGCGTGTTGATTTTGATGGCGGCGCGGCAGGCGATGGAAGCGCAAATATTGCGGCGCAGGTCCTCGAGCGAGGCGTGGCGTAGCTCGTCTTCGGCGGTTTCCAGAATTTCGAACAGGATCTTTTCCAGGTCGGACGCGCTCACCGCGGCCGGCGCCGCTTTCACCGCGATGGTGCGGTTGCCGAAAGGCTCGGTCTCGAAGCCGGAGGCGTGCAGCTCGTCGGCAATGCGCGCGTAGTCGATCTGCTGCTCCGGTGTGAGTGTCAGCACCACCGGCATCAGGAGACGCTGCATCTCCACGCGGCCGGCGGCGCGCTGCTTCATCACTTGTTCGAACAGGATACGCTCGTGCGCCACGTGCTGGTCTATGATCCACAATCCGTCGCGGCCGGCGGCGATGATGAAGCTCTCGTGAATCTGGCCCAGCGGGCGCAGATCGGAGAGCACCGAAAGCGACATCTCGGGCGGCGGGATGGACTCCGGCGGAAATTCGCCGTGCTCATCCAGCCGGCGCGACAGTTTTCCCGAAGGCGCGGGCCCCGGTGTCACTTCGAGCGGCGGCGCGCTGAAATCGAGGCGCTGCGGCGGCGCTGCGGTGGGACGAAGAGCAAATTGGGGCAACCCTTCAGCCTGCCCTGAGTTCAAAGCGCCGGGCACGTCCTGCTCGGAGGGCGCCCACTGCCCTACGTCTTCGATCATCTGGCTGAATTCGGAATAGGGCAATTCCGCGGCGGGCTGCACCGCGGGCGGAGAGGAAGCCGGCTCGCCCTGCGGACGCGGCGCCGGGGAAAACGAAGGCGCGGGGCGGCTCTCCATCAGCCGCTCGCGTAGAGTGTCGCGCACGAAATCGTGCACGAACGAGCCGTGGCGGAAGCGCACCTCGGTTTTCGAAGGATGCACATTCACATCCACTTCCGCCGGATCGCATTCCAGGAACAATAGAGCGAACGGATAGGCCGAAGCCGGCATCAGGTTGCGATACGCGGAGTTGAGCGCATGCAACAGCAGGCGGTCGCGAATCAGCCGGCGGTTGACGAAAATGTAGATCGAGTTGCGATTGGATTTTTGCACCTGCGGACGCGAAAAGAAGCCGGTCAGGCGGAAAACGCGAGTGGGCGGTTCGTCCGGCTCGCGCCCGTACTCGGCGACGCCTTGAGAAGGCGGCACGCTGGGCGGCGGTAGGAACATTTCGCGTTCGCGCACGCCGATATCCACCAGGTCTTCCAGTGTCTGGCTGCCGAAGACCTGGTAGACGCGCTCCTCGAGCGTCTCGACCGGGGTGACGTGCAGCAGTTCCGTGGCGCCCGAAGACAGCAGAAAAGTCTTGTCCGGATGTGCCAGGCTGTAGTGCGTCACGAGCGATGCGATATGCGCCAACTCGGTCTGTTCGGTGCGCAAAAACTTGCGGCGCGCCGGCACGTTATAGAACAGGTCGCGGACGGTGATCACCGTGCCTCCGCCGAGCGCGGCCTCTTCGCAGCGCAGCATCTTGCCGCCGGCGATTTCGATGCGCGTGCCGGTGGTCTCCTCGGCCGAGCGTGTTTCCAGCAGCAGCCGCGAGACGGAAGCGACCGAGGGCAGCGCCTCACCGCGAAAGCCCAGCGTCGAGATCGAAACCAGGTCTTTGACATCGCGCAACTTGCTGGTGGCATGCCGCTCGAAGGCCAGCAGCGCATCGTCGCGCAGCATGCCGCAGCCGTCGTCCACCACCCGGATGAGACGCCGGCCGCCCGCTTCCACCTCAATGCGCAGATCGGTGGCGCCGGCATCGAGCGAGTTTTCGAGCAGCTCCTTGACCACCGAGGCGGGCCGCTCCACCACCTCTCCCGCGGCGATTTTGTTGGCGACCTGATCGGGCAAGACGCGAATTCGGCCCATGCGGAACCAATATAGCAACACAAGACTTCATCGCGGAGATGCGGAGAGGCGGAGAAAAGAGAGAAGAGATCTTGCTTATGGTCTTTCTCCGCGCCTCCGCTCCTCCGCGTCTCCGCGATGAAACGGATGCTGCTACCTCTTGACATTCTAAAGGAACGGGGCTCATACTCCTTTTGGATGTCTACAAGAGAGAGCAAGCCCGATATCCTCCAGGGCACGCTCGACCTGATGGTGCTGCGGACGCTAGGGACCATGGGGCCGCAGCACGGGTTCGGGCTGGCGCAGCGCATCCAGCAGATTTCGGGCGGCCTGCTCGACTTGAACCAGGGAACGCTGTACCCCGCCCTATTGCGGCTCGAGCACCGCGGCTGGGTGCGTTCACGCTGGGGCGTCTCGGACAACAACCGGAAGGCGAAATTTTACGAGATCACCGCCGCGGGGCGGCGCCAGACGGATCGTGAATCGGAGGATTGGGCGCGCATGGTGGGTATCATGGACCGGTTTCTCGATCTCGCGCCCGAGGAGTAGACGATGCTTGGGATGTGGAGGCGACTGGCGGAACTCGTCCGCCGCCGTCAACTGGACCGCGAACTGGACGATGAGGTCGCCTTTCATCTCCAGATGCTCGAAGAGCAGTTTCGCAGCCGTGGCATGAGCGAAGCCGAGGCCAAGGCCGCCGCGCGGCGCGAATTCGGCGGCATCGCGCAAGCCCAGGAAACGTATCGCGACGGGCGCGGCCTGCCATGGCTCGAAACATCAGCCCGCGACGTGCGATACGCCCTGCGCGGATTGCGCCGCAGCCCCGGTTTCACCGCCGCCGCCGTGCTTTCGCTGGCCCTCGGCATCGGCGCCAACACCGCCATTTTTTCGCCCTTCCACGCGCTCCTGCTGCGCCTGTTGCCGGTAGCCCGGCCCGAGGAACTCGTCACCCTGTACCAGACGGGCGGCTGGCTCAAAGGCTACTCCTCGTACCCGCTCTACCAGGAAGTCGCGAAACGCACCGACCTTTTCAGCGGTGTACTGGCGCGCAGCGGCGCGGCTAAGGTCCGGTTTCGCGATTGGCCGGGAGCCCGCGAAAATTTCACGCAGCGCGAATTCGTCACGGGCAACTATTTTCGGGTGCTCGGGGTCAGACCCGCGCTGGGGCGCCTGTTCACGGAAGACGATACCCGCGCTCCCGGCGGCCCTCCCCTGGCGGTGTTGAGCTACGATGCCTGGCGCAACCGCTACGGCGCGAACCCGGCAGTGCTGGGCAGCACCGTGGAGGTGGAAGAGAAGCCGCTCACCGTGATTGGGGTGGCGGCTCCAGGCTTTCGCGGCATCCAGGTGGAGTTGCGCCCCGAGGTCTGGGTGCCCATCACGATGGCCGAGGTGTCGTTCCAGAGCACCCACAGCGGGTGGCTCCAGATCGTGGCCCGTGTGCGTCCCGAAATCCCGCGGAAACAGCTCCAGTCCGCAGTCAACATCCTGATGCGGCAGCACCTGGAGGCAACCAACCCCACCAGCTACAATGCCGCATTTCGCAAACGCGCGTTGGAGCAGCGCCTCCAGGTGCGCGATGCCGGACTCGGTCTTTCAACGCTGCGCGAGGAGTTCGCAAAGCCGCTTCGGGTACTGATGGTGGCGGTCGGGCTGGTGCTGCTCCTGGCGTGCGCCAATGTGGCGAACCTGCTGCTGGCGCGCGGCGCCGCACGGCGCAGGGAGACCGCTCTGCGCTTCTCACTGGGCGCGACGCGCCTGCGTCTGGTGCGGCAAGCCTTGACGGAGAGCCTGCTGCTGGCCGCGGCCGGCGCGGCATTCGGAATCGGGCTGGGCGTCTGGGGAACCAGCGTGATCCTTCGTTTTCTGCCGGAACAGGTAGGCGATCCATTGAGTGCCAGGCCCCAGCCGGCGGTGCTGGCGTTCACGCTTGCTGTTTCGGTGTTCTCGGTCCTGTTGTTCGGGCTCGCTCCGGCGCTATGTTCCACAGCCGTCCAACCAGCCGCCGGGTTGCGCTCGGAAACCAGCGGCGCCGCCGGAACTCCGGTGCTTCGCCGGACCCTGGTGGTCGCTCAGATAGCCTTCTCCGTGGTGCTGGTGGTGATGGCCGGGTTATTCGGGCGCAGCCTGTTTGAGTTGCGCTCGGTGGACCTCGGCTTCCGCAACCAGAATGTGGTCGCGGTTCAATTCGACTTTCCGCGCGAGTGGTTTCACCGGGATATCCGTGTTCCCTACAAACAGCTCGCCGAAAAATTGCAGGCAATGCCGGGCGTGGTTTCCGTGAGCTATGGTTTCCCCGGGCCGTTCCAGATGGGCAGCGTCAGCGCAACTATCCGCGTGCCGGGCTCCGAGCGCACCGCGGCAGAGCCGGCGGAGGTGGAAATGGGGCAAGTGGCGCCGCGATATTTCGAGACCATCGGCACACCGCTTGTGCTGGGCCGCGAGTTCGACCGCAACGACATGTCGAGCCCGCGCAGCGTGGCCGTGGTGAATGAAGCATTCGTCCGCGCGTTCCTACCCGCCGAAGCTCACCCCGACCGGCGCTTCCTGAGCTTCGACGACAGCAAGCGGCAAGGTGGAGAACTTACCTGGATCGTCGGCGTTGTCCGCGATATCCGGCATTACGGGATTCAGCAGGCGCCCAAACCCACCGTGTACCTGCCGGTCGACCAGGGCAGGAACTTCGGTCTGCACACCCTGCTGGTGCGGACGGCGCTGCCTCCGATGGCGCTGCTCCCCTCACTCTACGGGGTGGCACCTGGCGTAGCTCTTCGGTCTTTCGGCACCATTCGCCGGCATGTCGACGATTCGATTTTCGAACAGCGGCTGCTGGCTACCCTGAGCGGCTTTTTCGGCGTTCTGGCGCTGCTGTTGGCGGCCGTGGGGCTCTACGGCATCGTGGCCTACGGCACTGCCGGACGGACTGGCGAAATCGGCATCCGCATCGCCCTCGGCGCGCGCCGCGGCCAGGTGCTGTGGATGATTCTGCGCGATTCGCTGGCGCTGGTATCCATCGGTCTTGCCCTTGGCCTGCTCGCATCGATGGCCGCCGCTCACGCGGTGGGCTCGATTTTGTTTGGCGTCAAGCCGTCGGATCCGGCGACATTTGTGTTTACGGCCCTGGCACTGGCCTTCACCGGATTGGCCGCCGCGTTCGTGCCGGCGCGACGGGCGGCATCGATCGATCCCATGCGCGCTTTGCGGCATGAATAGGTTCACTAGTCTCAATCAAATTAAACGGCAATTGCGGGCGGCAAACTGCTGAATGCGGCTCTGCACCGCCGAAATCAAGTTAACTGACTGATCCGACTCATAGTTATGGTCGCCTTTTCACGCCGCTAATAGTCGATTCCCATAGCGATTGACAAACAATGTGCGCGGCCGATTTCAGTGGAAAAGTTGTGGAAATCAAGGGAGGGTCAACGAAAAGTCAACAACTTAGCGGGGTTTTCTGAATTTCCAGTTAAGTGGTTAATAGAAAAAGACTTAAACCAAAACTGCTGTTTTTTTCACCGTTCCGCTGTTTCTTTAAGTTCGCCGTTGCAAGAGGTGGAAGAGTTTAATCTTTCGAGATCTTTTTATCTGCTATATTCGGAGGCGTCGAGCGTTCGAAGCCAGGAGCACCTAGCTCTCCCATCACACGCTCTATCTGTTCCTCGCGGGACGTGCCTGGGCCAAGCTTTGCGCGTTTGACCATAGCACTGACCTTCTTACCGGCCTCTCGCATGACTCCATCGGGTATTGTTGGAACCCCCAGCTTGGCGAGCCGGCGCTTTGTTGTTGCCCAAGACTCCCGTGGGGCTGGGTCGCGGTCTACCATCCGTTCGAACTGGACACGGATGAACGCGGCGGCATCGCGGAACACCAGAATAGAATCGGGGTCGGGCTCGGACGGCATACCAAAGTGCAACCACATCTCCAGGACGTCGTTAACCGAAACATCAATATAGGTACCAGGGCTCAAGAGTTGGTTGCAGAGTTCCGCGAACCGCCTCAATTGCGGTGCGCACTGCTCCTCAAAGCGCCGCAACCGTGGGTTCGGTCCCTTGGGCGCCGTTAGCTTTTTGAGTAGCTCAACCCGACTGGTTAGGCTCTCGAAAACGCCTTCCGCTAGATCACCATGTTGCGGATGCTCTGTCTTGAGTTGCTTAAGAATGTATTCACGGAGAAACTGCTTCTCTGAACCGGCCGGCGCAATGGAGTGCCACTTCACCAGCACTTCGACGCCCGGCTTAAGTTTGCCTCTCTCATATCGGCTAACCGTGGCGTTGTTCACTCCGAGGATCTGCCCCAATTGAACCGTCGTGAGCCCCGCCTTTTTGCGCGCAATTCGTAGAATTTCTTCTAGTTTATTCATAACGACTACCCATTTCTGCATAGGCGCAGATTGACAATGACTCTGCTATATGGCAGAATTCTGCTTGATGGCAGAGACGCAACCAATTCGGAGCGTAACACGCAATCCGAGGCAAGCTCACGGAGGCCGCACCCAATTATCAGACGCCATCCGGGCAATTCGGAACCGCATGGGCCTCAGCCAGATGGAATTCGCAATTTTAAACCACCTACACATGAACCTTATCTCGAAATATGAACAGGGCCGTGTGGTTCCAAACGCTGGGCGCTTGATCAACCTGCTGCGATTGGCGCAAAATCCAACCGAACGGCAACCCTTTATTGCGGCTCTCAACGCGCATGGCATCCTGGCTTCCGACCTTTCGCTAGCGCTCGCCGGTTCCATGGATTCAATCTCTCGCCAACAGATGGCTTCAGTTTCGCCGGATATCGATCAAAGTGCAATATCCGAAGAGGGCCTTTCTTCGGACAAGGGGAGTGCCTGATGCTACGAGGAAGCCCTATCCGTTCGCTCGAAATCGAGAAACTCATCGAGAGCTGCTGCCGATGCAAATGGCCGGCGAGAAGAGTGGCTCAGGCCATATTCGATCAGACAGGTGAACGCATTTCCTTGAGTACAGTCGGACACTGGATGACACGGTATAGGGCGCAGCAAGAGGAAACCCGTCAGACTGAGATCGCGCAGCAAGAGC
Source organism: Candidatus Sulfopaludibacter sp. (assembly GCA_031292755.1). Taxonomy (GTDB): domain Bacteria; phylum Acidobacteriota; class Terriglobia; order Bryobacterales; family Bryobacteraceae; genus Sulfopaludibacter. The sequence goes on along the minus strand of JARLGM010000101.1, from coordinate 13,569 downwards.
GCGTACGCGAGTTCGAAGCCATCGGCCGCGGCCTCGGCTCTGTTCATATCGGCACGGCCGGCGCGGCAGAGATTTTACAGGCAGCCGCACCGGACTTTCACCAAAAGCAGGCCGCCATGCTTCGCGATCTGTTCCAGCAATACCTGGAGCGCCCGACGCCCAATCTATTGTGTGGGTTGTCGGTCGGTTTACACGCCTTCCTCTTAAGCGAAGTCCTAACGGAATCTCTGCGGGAACGCGATGCCTAAATTAGCAGAACTCGGCACAGATCGCCCTTCTCGATCCACCGTAACGCTGACACATGCGCCAAGCGGGCACACCGCGCTTGCACCTGAATTGCGGAGTGATTTGCTTAAGCTCAGAGCCGTTCTGATCTTTCTGAGCGCCCCCTGGGGGACAAAGAGGAGCACAGCCGCAACGCTGGCGAAGGCATTGCGAGCTGGCGGCCTTAGAGTGTCCGTGAGATCGCTTTATGTGTGGCGGGGGCAATACCTCCGGTCCGGCTTTGCGGGAATCGTGCGGCGGCGGCGAAACGATCGCGGATGCCCGAAGCGATTCAGCGAGAGCGTGATGGTGCGCCTGATCGATGCCGCTACGCGCGTTCGGGACCGAGGCGATGTTGCGCTCGAGTACCGCGCTTTCCGGTCGGTGATGACATATAAGACCTGCTGGCAGTGGATTCGCAGACTTCAAACGCAACTCCGCGTGATCGAAATGCCGCAGAGAGGAGACCATATTGATCTCGTCTTCTAATTGCCAAGCTAGTAAACCGCGGCGCCCACGACGTCCGGCCGCGATCGGCCTGCTGCCGATTCCGGACCCACGGTCCTGGCCGGCCGAAATTCGGACATGGTTTCGAAACACCACGGGAGAGTGTGGGACGTTCGACTGTTTCATCTTCGACTATGGCGAATTCGGCGCCATGTACCTGCAAGACGCGGTGACAGCGCTCGGAATCCTCGAGGTAGACGCTTCCGAATGGCGCACCGAGGCAGGCTATCCCATCTTTGTTTTCGAGCGTGGCCGCATCGCCGAGATTTCACACCGGCTGGGGCTATGCGGCTACGTCGTTCAGGTTCTTGAACCAACCGGGGAGCAGAAGACAGCGGCGCGCGCACAGGTGATCGATATAGCCTGCGGTCGCCGCGGAACACAGGGAGCACAGACGCAATGAACCGACGCAGCTTTTTTCAGGCAGCGGCGCTGTCAACCGTGGCTGCCGTTCAGAGCAAGGGGCGAGTGAGCCTTCCTCAACTACCCGCCAGGCCGTTACAGGTGGATCTTGCCGACCCTGACTCACGGCCTTACCTCCGCGATCGCATGATCGATGTTTACGTGCGGCTCGAAGAGCTGGACCCTTGCGATCCCGGCGAACTGAGCGGCGCAAGGCTGATAATCAGCGACCGCGGCGCGGAGCTTATCGTAAGCGCGGGAATAGGAGACACGCTTCAGCCGACCACGGTGGCGCCGAAGGGCTTCCGAACGTCGCATCTGCTCGGGTCCACCAAACGCGGCGGAGTTGCGCCCATGCTGGATTTCGAACCCACCAGCGGTGACAGTTTCTTTATTACCCTCCAAGACGCGGGCCGGGCGGACTATAGCGCAGTTCGGTTGGTGCTGTTTTGGGACGAAGACGAACCGCAACTGCGGCTCTATCTCGCGAACCACTGTCTCGGAGTTCTGAGCGCTGTGTCATTGGTGCGATTCTTTGAATGCCTCCGCATGCGGAGCGCGATCACAGAGGGCAAGCCTACTGAATATGGGATCTCTCGCTAAAACCCAAATTAAACCGCAACGCACGGTGATTTCCGCACCATCGTTAAGCACCAGCGAGCTGACTGGCGCGCCCGCCGAAAGCCTGGCCCTCGGGCTTAGGCGGGCGGTGGGCCTAAATGGAAGTGAGGCCGCGCAGGCGGAAGCGGGGGCGGAGTTTAGAAATATTATCGATCCGATTTTGAACCCCGAACGCTTTGCAGAGCTGCATCGCGCCTTCCCACGGAGGTGCGACCTTGTGCAGCACCTCGCCGAGCAGCACCAGATGAGCGCAAGATCGATCTATCGGAGGATCGAAGCGTGGGAGCAAAAAGGAATTACGGGCCTACTTCGCAAGATTCGATCCGATAAAGGATCACCGCGCGCGCTGAACCAGGCGAGCATCAATTTCATCATCGCCTACGAGCTTCCGAAGCCCGGCGTTTATGGCGAGTACAGCAACGCGGAGATATGGAAGATCCATGAAGAGGAGCGCGCCTGGAGGCAGGCGCACGCCTCGAAACCGCTCAGTCCGGAGAACCGTGCCAAGTACGCCGGCTGCCTAGATACGGAGGGGCGGTTCCTTCCCTCAGCTCAACTCTCGCAAGCGTCCTACGCCACGTTCTGTCGGCAAGTAGACAAGCTTCCCGAGCTGGTGAAAACCATGGCCCGGAAAGGCCAGGATGCGTACCGAAATCACGAGCTATTGTCTTTCCGTGACTACAACAGCATCCTGCCGCTTGACTACGTAGTGATGGATCACCGCGTCCTCGACATCTTCTCCATGGTGCGCGATGGGCGAAACGGATGGAAACTGATACGCCCATGGCTGACCGCGGCGCTCGACATGAGAACAAGGCGCTGGTTAGCCTGGGTAATCGTTGAAACACCTTCCAGTGACTCAATTGCAGCGGTTCTCAAACGGGTGTTCGTCAACGCGGGGCTTCCGACAGCGGTCTACTGGGATAACGGCAAGGATTTCCGCTGCCAATGGCTGGAAGGCGGCCAGCAACAAAACCGGGCGGCTAAAAGAATAGACGGGCTGCCGGAGAAGTGGACCGGCGTGCTGGAAAGCCTGGACATCAGAGTTACCCACGCCCTTGCCTATCGTGCACGTTCGAAAGTGATAGAACCCTGTTTCGGAGCCATCGCGGACTTCGACAGGAGTTTGCCTGAGTGGTGCGGCCATAAGCCGGGCGCGCGGCCGGAACGCTTTGACAGCCTGCTCAAGGATCACGAGGACTGGCTGAAAGGCCGCCGCCCGAACACGCCTTTTCGCACGATCGAGGAAATCGCGGCGCTCTACGACCTCAAGTTGAACGACCTGAACGAGCAGGAACACCGCGGCGAGGGCATGCACAAAGTGACGCCTACCGGCTACGGCTGGAAGTGTCCGAACGAGGCGTGGGAGATTCTGATCCCGAAGGTTCAACGCCGCACCATTCCGGAAGACGTGTTGCAACTCTGCTTTGCAAAACGCAGGGAACTTACAATTCGCAATGGTGAGGTTCAGGTTACATTTGCGGGGAAGCCATACCACTACAGACTGACCAGCAGCCGCATGGGTCTACTTGGCTTGAACGGCCGGACGGTGGAACTGGCTTACGATCCGCTTGACCTTGGGAAAGCGGCCATCTACCACGAAAGCACTTTTATAGGCCTCGCAGAGTGCCTGCCATTGCGGCACATGGGCGAAAGCGCGTTTGTGCAGGATGAGCGCGATCGGCGGCATGCCCGCCGGGAGGTGAACCGGTTTATAAAGACGGTCCACGAAACCGTGCCCACCTCCGATCCCGAGACATATTTGCTTCGCCGCCAGGCCGTGAGGCCGGCGCGACTGGAATCCGGGCGCCTGGAAGTCCCGGCGCAATTGCCGGCGCCGATTGCGGACGCGCGGGCGGCCCAGCAGGCAGAGCAAGCGTTTTCCTTCGAGGATGCAACCGGCGACATCGCCGTTAGCGAAGCAGCTCCTGCCGTGGCTGGAGACGAGTTTAATTTCTTTTCCGATCAGGGGGCTGAGGCATGAAAAGAGAACTGACAGACGACGTTGTAAATAGAGCCCGTGAAGAGGTGCGCGAATGGATGAGGGCGCGCCCCGATGTCACCGCGGCCGATATCGCACAGTACACCACGTTGTCAGACGGAACAGTGCGGGCCTGGATTTCTGGCAGTTTTCCCGGAGGCCACCAGGTAGTGGACGGCATCCTTTCTGCCATCCAAAAGGCAAAGGCCGGTGATATTTTGGCACCTGGCGGCCATGAATCGGTGACGCTGTTGGTGGATGACCGAAAGCGTGTTCGGAAGGTTCAGCAAACTGGAAAGTTCTACGAGACGCAAACTGCCAGGCGCATCGGCGAAGTTCTGGATTATTGCGCGGAACATGCCGCCATCGGTGTCGCGACGGCAAATTTCGGAGTTGGATGTTGAAGGAAATCGGGAGCCAGCCGTGGTGGGTGGACCCGTATCATCGCTGGAAAAACGCGGTGATCGCGGGCAAGGAAGCGGCCGACGAATTTCGCGGCAAGCGGCCGTCATCGCCCCTTCGACCGTCGTGAGATCCCCGAACACCGACTTGTTGCGCCATATGCCCTTGGAGCGCACGTAGGTCTTCCTCAAAAGCGTTCAACTCGTCCCGGTGCATCCGCGCCAGGCCGGCCACTTGCAGCTCCACAATTTGGCTAACGTGCGCTTGCGTCAGCAGCCCTTCCTTGTCGTAGTGCGCCGTCAGCGCCGCGATCTCCTGGTTCCACGCCGCGTCCCGCTGCTCCAGCGTCTTCTCGCCCTGGTCCGCGATCCGCTTGCCCAGCTCCTCCGTCGCCGCCGCGTCTTTTTGCCGCTCCGCCTCGCGCCCGGATCGACGGCGGATCAGTCCCCGTTTTCATCTGTGTTACTCTGAAATTTCCACGTGTGCCAGCGCGTGTCAGCGAAGCTCTCGTCTTACGAACCTATCCGCTGAAGGAGGCCGACCTGGTCGTCAGCTTCTTCACCAGGGATCAGGGCAAATTGCGAGGCGTGGCCAAGCGGGCGCGCCGTCCGAAGAGTCCTTTCGGCGCGGGGCTGGAGCGGTTATCGCACGTGCGGATGGCGTATTTCCAGCGTGAGACTCGCGAACTGGTAAACCTGGACTCCTGCGAATTGATCCATTCCCAATTCGAGCTGGTTTCCGACTACCGGGCCGGAGTCGCGCTGGATTACTTAGCGGAAGTGAGCGAGCAGTTGCTGCCTTCCGCCGAGCCGAGCGAGAGGTTCTTTCGCCTGCTGCTGGCCGTTCTGGAGCATTTGAAGGCGGCTGGTGGGCAGGGTGTGTGGCCGGCCGTAACCTATTTTTCATTATGGGCGGTGCGGCTTTCCGGCTGGCTGCCGGAGTTGAATGTATGCCTGGGCTGCGGATGTTTGCTGGACGATGTGGAGACCCCGGACCAGAAGGCGCAGCGCGCATTCTTCAGCCGCGGGCAAGCGGGCCTGATCTGCGGCCATTGCCGGCGGACGACGGGCGGCGCGAGCAGTTGGGAGTTGAGCGCGGAATCGAGGGCTTTGGCAGCAGAAATGTTGCGCACCCCGGTGGGCCGGCTTTCGAGAACCGATTGGGACCAATCGACCGCCGCGGACCTGCGACGATTTCTGGTCGGGCAGATCGAGTCGCACGTGGAACGAAAATTAGTGACGGCGCCGCTACTGGAAGAGAAATAACTTCGGAATGCTGACTTTTCAAGAGATCATCTTCAAGCTGAAGCAATACTGGGCCGAACGAGGCTGCGTCATCCAGGAGCCCTACGACGTCGAAGTCGGCGCGGGCACCATGTGCCCCGAAACGTTTCTTCGGGTGCTCGGCCCCCAACCCTATCGCGTGGCCTACGTGCAGCCTAGCCGGCGCCCCGCCGACGGCCGCTACGGCGACAACCCCAACCGCCTCTACAAACATTCGCAGCTTCAGGTGATCCTCAAGCCTTCGCCCGAGGACGTCATCGAGCAGTACCTGGGCAGCCTGGAAGCCATCGGTATCGATCTCCAAAAGCACGATATCAAATTCGAGGAGGACAACTGGGAAGCGCCCACGCTGGGCGCCTGGGGCATCGGCTGGCAGGTGATGCTCGACGGTCTCGAAATCACCCAGTTCACCTACTTCCAGCAGTGCGGCGGCATCGACCTGGACGTGGTTCCGGCGGAGCTGACCTACGGCCTGGAGCGGCTGTCCGCGTTTCTCCAGGTAAAGGACAGCGTCTACGAAATCGATTGGACGGCCGGCTTCACCTACCGCGACGTGCGCTATCTGGACGAACTGCAATACTCCGTCTACAACTTCGAGATGGCGGACATCGCCACACTGTGGAAGTTGTTCGACCTGCATGAAGGAGAAGCCGCGCGACTGCTCAAGGCTTACGATCCGAAGGCCCTCGAAAAGCGCCGCTTCCCGCTGCTGCCGACCTACGACCAGGTGCTGAAGTGCTCCAACATCTTTAATACGCTCGATGCCCGCGGCGCCATCAGCGTCACCGAGCGCGTGGGCGTCATCCAGCGCGTGCGCAAGTTGGCCGTCGGCGTGGCACAAGCCTGGGCCGATCAACAGATTCCCGCGACTGCCGAGGTGGCCGAATGAGTCCGGTGTTCCTGCCCTTCCTGCTCGAAATCGGCTGCGAAGAAATTCCCGACTGGATGGTCCCCACTGCACTCGAAAACCTGCGTCTGCTGTTCGAGAAGCTGGGGATCGCGCACGAGTCGGTGACGCTCGACGCCACTCCGCGCCGTCTTGTGCTGCGCGCCGAAGGCTTGCCGGAACGCCAGCCGGATAGCGAAGAGCGCGTTCTCGGCCCGGCCAAATCCGCGCCGCCCAAGGCGGTCGCCGGTTTCGCGCGCAAGCAGGGTGTGGCGCCCGAGTCGCTTGGCATCGAATCCACGCCCAAGGGCGAATACTACAGCTTCGTCAGGCAGGTTCCGGGCCGCGCCACCAGGGACATTCTGGCGGAGGCGCTCGCCGGCGTCATCCTCGGCATCTACTTCCCCAAGACCATGTATTGGACGGCCAAAAACGGCCCGCGCTTCATCCGGCCCATCCGCTGGATTGTCGCGCTGCTGGGGGAAGAGATCGTGCCCTTCGAAATCGCCGGTGTGCGCTCCGGCGCCCTCTCGAGCGGCCATCGCCGCCTGGGCGCGCGCGAAATCGTGGTCTCCATAGCGGATTACGAACGGCGCCTGCGCGACCATTACGTGATCCTCTCCGCCGCGGCACGCCGCGACAAGATCCTGAGCGAGTTGAAGAACGTCGCCGTCAAGCCCGACGCCGCACTGCTCAATACCCTGGTCTACATTACCGAGTATCCGACGGCCATCACCGGGAGCTTCGACGCCGAGTTCCTGGAACTGCCCGAAGAGGTCCTGGTCACGGTGATGCGGCACCACCAGAAATATTTCTCGGTGGCGGATGCCGGCGGCCGGCTCGCGCCGCAGTTCGTGGCCGTAATGAACATTCCTTCCGACCCGGAGGGTTTCGTCCGCCGTGGCAACGAACGCGTGCTGCGCGCGCGCTTCAACGACGCCCGCTTCTTCTGGAACACCGATCAGAAAAAGAAACTGGCCGATCGCGTGGCGGACCTGGCCCATGTCACTTTTCAGGCCAAACTGGGCTCTTACCTGGAAAAAACCAGGCGCATGATGAAGCTGGTTGCCGAACTGGGAGGCGACGCCGCGGCGGTGCGCGCGGCCGAGCTTTCCAAATGCGATCTCACCACCGAGCTGGTCAAGGAATTTACCGAACTGCAAGGCGTGGTGGGCGGGCTGTACGCGCACGTCCAGGGCGAGCCGGAACCGGTGTGGCAGGCCATCTACGACCATTACAAGCCGGAGAGCATGGAAGACGCCATCCCGCGCCACCGCACCGGCCAGTTGGTCGGGCTGGCGGATAAGCTCGACACTTTGCGCGGCTGCTTCGGCGTGGGTTTGATCCCCACCGGATCGCGCGATCCCTTCGCGCTGCGCCGCGCCGCCCAGGGCGTGGTCAAGATCCTGGTGGAAGGCAATCTCGAAATTCCACTGCTACCCCTGCTTGAAGGCAACGCCGAATTGCAGGCTTTCTTCGAAGACCGCATCCGCTTCTACTTCAAAGACATTCGCGGGTTCGCCTATGACGAGGTCAACGCCGCCATGGCCGCCGGCTGGAGCAACCTGGTGGACCTGGAGGCCCGCCTGACGCGCATCCAAAACCTGCGCCACTCGGCCGACTTCGAACCGCTCGCCGCCAGTTTCAAACGCATCAAGAACATTCTGCAGCAGGCGCAATTCACCGGCGAAGGAGCCATCGAAGAATCGCTCGTCGAAGCGGGACCCGAAAAGGATCTCTACGAAGAATCGCGGCGCATCGCCGGCCAGCCGATTGAATCGGCTGTCGTCAGGCTGCGCCCCAAGGTGGACCTGTTTTTCGACAAGGTTTTGGTGAACGCGCCGGATGCTCGCGTCCGGCGTAACCGTTTGACGCTGCTCAACACGCTGTTGCGAGAGTTCTCCACAATAGCTGACTTTTCTGAAATCGTAACCAATTCATAGGAGCCAACGCATGAAGAAATATGTCTACTCGTTCGGCAACGGTACAGCCGACGGGGACGGAAAAATGAAGGACACGCTCGGCGGCAAGGGCGCCGGGCTGGCCGAAATGTCCCGGGCCAAACTGCCGGTGCCCCCGGGCTTCACCATCTCCACCGAAGTCTGCAACCTCTACTTCGAGAACAAGGACCGCATTCCCGAAGACGTGAACCAACAGATGGTGGAAGCGCTGCGCCTGCTCGAAGAACGCATGGGGCAGAAGCTGGGTGACACGGCCAACCCGCTGCTGGTCAGCGTCCGCTCGGGCGCCAAGTTTTCCATGCCGGGCATGATGGACACCATCCTCAACCTCGGCCTCAATGACAAGACCGTGAAAGCCCTCGAAGCCAAGGCCGGCAATCCGCGCTTCGCCTACGACTGCTATCGCCGCTTCATCCAGATGTATGGCAACGTGGTGCTGGAAATTTCCAAGCACGATTTCGACACGGTCTTTGACGGACAAAAGAAAAAGGCCAAGGCCAAGCTCGACACCGGGCTGACCGCCGAGGATTTGAAAGAGGTCATCGCCGGCTACAAGAAGCTGGTGGAAAAGAAGACTGGCAAGCCGTTTCCGCAGGACGCCATCGTGCAGCTCCAGGGAGCGCGCGACGCCGTGTTCCGCTCCTGGTTTAACGACCGCGCCAAGTACTACCGCAAGATGAACCAGATTCCGGACGACCTCGGCACCGCCGTCAACGTGCAGGCCATGGTGTTCGGCAACCTGGGTGAAACTTCCGCCACCGGCGTGGGCTTCACGCGCAACCCGGCTACCGGCGAAAATCTCTTCTACGGCGAGTTCCTGGAAAACGCTCAGGGCGAGGACGTGGTGGCCGGCATCCGCACGCCGCACCCCATCTCTGAACTCCAAAAGTGGAACCCCGCGGTCTACCAGCAGCTCCGCGAAATCACCACCATGCTGGAAACGCACTACCGCGACGTGCAGGATTTCGAGTACACCATCCAGGATGGCAAGCTCTACATGCTGCAAACCCGCAACGGCAAGCGCACCGGCCCGGCGGCCGTTCGCATCGCTGTGGAGATGGTGGAGGAAGGTCTCATCACCAAGGAAGAGGCCATACTTCGCGTCGAACCGCAGCAGCTCGACCAGCTTCTGCACCCGGTGCTCGATCCGGCATCCAAGAAATCGCTCGCCAAGCTGGCCACCGGCCTGCCGGCCTCGCCTGGCGCGGCTGTCGGCACCATCGTCTTCACCGCCGAGGAAGCCGTTGAAAAATCCCAGAATGCGCCCGTGATTCTGGTGCGCAAGGAAACCGTGCCGGACGACATCCAAGGCATGGAAGTGGCCAAGGGCATCCTCACCTCGCGCGGCGGTATGACCAGCCACGCGGCCGTGGTCTGCCGCGGCATGGGAACACCCTGCGTGGCGGGCGCCGAAGGGTTGGACGTAAGCGAAGCCAAGAAACAAGTTACGGTCACGGTTAACGGCAAGGCCCTGGTTCTGAAAGAGGGCGACTGGCTGTCACTCGACGGCTCGACCGGTGAAGTCTTCGCCGGCAAGGCCAACACAATCGATGCCGACCCCAGCTCCGGCGCTCTGGCTTCTTTCATGGGCTGGACCGACGAGTTCCGCGGCAGCTTCGGCGTGCGCGCCAACGCCGATATTCCGCGCGACGCCAAGGCCGCCCGCAAGTTCGGCGCCGAGGGCATCGGGCTGTGCCGCACCGAGCACATGTTCTTCGCCGAAGACCGCATTGAACATATGCAGGCCATGATTCTGGCGCGCGATGAAAAGACGCGCCGCAAAGCTCTGGCCAAACTGCTGCCCTTCCAGCGCAGGGATTTCGCCGGCCTCTTCCAAGCCATGGACGGCCTGCCGGTGGTCATCCGCACGCTCGATCCTCCGCTGCACGAATTCCTGCCCAAGCGCGAAGACCTGATGGTCGATGTCGCCATCCTGCCCTATGCCGATATTAAGAAGAAGCGGGAACTGGTCGCCAAATACCAGCGTTTCGGCGCGGAAGTCAAGACCCTCAAGACCGTGATTCCCGAACTGCTGCACCGCGTGGAAGAACTGCACGAGTTCAACCCCATGCTCGGCCTGCGCGGCTGCCGCCTGGGCATCACCTATCCCGAAATCACCGAAATGCAGGCGCGCGCCATCTTCGAAGCCGTCGTGCAGGTGGCCAAGAAGGGCGTCAAGGTGATTCCGGAAGTTATGATTCCGCTCATTGGCGGCGTCAAGGAACTGGAAAACCAGAAGAAGATCGTGGTTCAGGTGGCCGATGAAGTGCTCGGCAAGGCCGGCATGAAGAACCAGAAGTACATGGTCGGCACCATGATCGAGATTCCGCGCGCCGCGCTCACCGCCGATTCGGTGGCTCGTGAAGCCGAATTCTTCAGCTTCGGCACTAACGATCTCACGCAGACCGGTATGGGCCTGTCCCGTGACGACTATACGAAGTTCCAGAAGGTGTACCAGGACAATAAAATCTTCGCCGCCGACCCGTTCGCCGTCCTTGACCAGGAGGGTGTCGGCAAGCTGGTGAAGATGGCCGTGGAAGCCGGCCGCAAGACCCGTCCCGACATCGAAATCGGCATCTGCGGCGAGCACGGCGGCGAGCCGAGCTCGGTGCAGTTCTGCTACCGGATCGGCATGAACTACGTTTCGTGCTCTCCGTACCGCGTACCGATCGCCCGCCTGGCCGCGGCGCAAGCCGCTATTTCCGGCGATAAGTCGGAAGCCCAGCGGACCGCGTAATACGGCTACCTAAGCGTGGACATGGTAATTTGGTTTTGACAAGTTACCGTGTCCACGCCGCCTAAGACTTTCCTCTCTCCCGAGCAGTACCTGGATATCGAGCGCAAGGCCGAATTCAGAAGCGAATACTACCAGGGCGAGATGTTCGCCATGGCAGGTGCGACGGGGGTCCACATCATCCTGACGGACAATCTGGTTCTCCAACTCGGTCAGAAACTCCGCGGTGGTCCTTGCCGGTCCTTTTCACGCGACATGCGGGTGCAGGTCAGCGCCACCGGGCTCTACACCTATCCGGACCTGGTGGTAGGTTGCGGCGAGCGGAAATTTCTGGACGAGCGCTGCGATACCCTGCTCAATCCCACGCTCATCGTCGAAGTGCTGTCCGAATCCACCGAAGCTTACGACCGCGGCAAGAAGTTCAGCCATTACCGTACCCTCGAATCGCTTCAGGAGTACGTGCTGGTTTCGCAGGACCGCGTCCAAGTGGAATGTTACAAGCGCCAACCCGGCGGACAGTGGCTACTGACAGCCGCGAACCGCCTGGAAGAAACGATTGCCCTCGAATCCGTCGCCTGCACCTTGCGGCTGGCGGATATCTACGAAGACGTCGAACTACCGGCTTAGCACACCAGGTCTTCCCGCCCGATACGAAAATTTTCCAGGTTGCCCAGCACTGTTAGCGCGATCTGCTTGGGGTCGAAAAACGTCTGCGCGATGCGCTGCACATCCGCCGCCGTCACCGATTCGATGCTTTCCACCAGCTCATCCAGCGTGAAGAACCGGGCGAAGTACATTTCCTGCCGCGCCAGGTTCGACATGCGGCTGGCAGTGGATTCCAGGCTCAGCATCAGCGAACCTTTCAGATGATCTTTGGCGCGCCGCAACTCTTCCTCACCCACCGGGTCCCCTTTAAGCTGGCGGAATTCTTTCAAGATGGATTCCACCACCCGGCGCGCCGATTCGATCGAGGTGCCGGCATAAATCGAGAGGCAGCCGGTATCGCGGTAGGGGTTCAGCTCGGAAAACACCGCGTAAGCCAGACCCTGCCGTTCGCGGATGTTCTGAAAGAGGCGCGAGCTCATGCCGCCGCCCAACAAGGTGTTCAACACGTAGCAGGCGAAGCGCTCCTGGTGGGGGAGGGGATAGGAAGGCACTCCCAGGCACAGGTGCACCTGCTCCAGTGATTTTTTGTTGCGCAGGGCGATGCGGGCGTGCGTGCTGGGGGCGACCTCGGGCGGCATAGGCGTCCCCGGCGTCAGGTTTTCGAAGCGCTCGCGCACCAGCGCCACCAGCCGGTCATGGGTCAGGTTGCCGGCCGCGGTCACGAGCAGGCTGGAAGGAGCGTAAGCCGCCCGATAATACTCCAGCACCGCGTCGCGGTCGAACTTCTTCACCGTCTCCCGCGTGCCTAGGATCGGTTTTCCCAGCGGATGGTCTTTCCAGAAGTAGGAAGAGAAGATCTCGTGCACCAGGTAGTCGGGGCTGTCCGCCTCCATCTTGATCTCTTCCAGGATGACGCCCTTCTCCTTCTCGATATCCTCCTCGCGGAACAGCGGATCGAGCACCAGGTCGGCCAGAACGTCGAAGGCTAGCGAGAGGTGCTGGTCCAGCACCTTGGTGTTGAAGCAGACCAGCTCCTTGGCGGTGAAGGCATCCAGGTTGCCGCCGATCGAATCCACGGAGCGGGCAATATCCTCCGCCGAGCGCCGGTGAGTTCCCTTAAACACCATGTGCTCGATGAAGTGCGAAATGCCGTTGCGCTCCGGCGTCTCGCGCCGCGAACCGGCGCCTATCCAGACCCCCACCGACACCGAACGCACGTGCGGCATGGCCTCGGTGATAATGCGGACGCCGTTCGAAAGTGTGGTGAATTCAATATCGCGCACCGGACTGAAAGAGGTTGTCATGAAAGGAAAGGCAGGCCCTGTATCCTTTGTAACACAACCCGGCGGCGGGGTGCCTTCGACCGGCCGTGGTATCGTGAAATACAGTGTCATCGCCTCTCGACGTCAACCTGGAAAAATACCAGGGTCCCCTGGATTTGTTGCTCGATCTCATTCGCAAGCAGCAGATCGACGTACGCGATATCCCTATTGCCACCATCACCGCCCAGTACCTGGAATACATGGACAAGGCACGTGAGATGGATATGGATCTTGGCTCGGAATTCGTCTACATGGCGGCCACGCTGATCCACATCAAATCCAAAATGCTGCTTCCGCGGGATCCGGTTCTGGCGGACGAGGAGGACGCGGAGGATCCGCGGCAGGAGTTGGTGGAACGCCTGCTGGAACACGAGCGCTTCAAGAACGCCGCCGAGATGTTGCAGGAGAAGCGCATGATCGAGGAAAACGTCTGGTCGAATCCGCAGATCAAGGCCTTTCTTTCGGAAAGTGACGATCCCGGGCTCGCCATTACGCTTTTCGACCTGGTGAAGGCCTTCGGCGAAGTGCTGGAAAGGACCAAGAACCGCCCCGTCTATGAAGTCAACGAGAACGATGTGACGGTGGCGGACATGGTTGGCT
>JARLGM010000100.1 GCA_031292755.1 Candidatus Sulfopaludibacter sp. | reverse complement strand
TTCACCGTGTCCGCGGGCCTTGAATGTCAATGTCCAGTATGAGATCCACACCCCCCCTTGCTTGCCGAGAAGCTGACAATCCGCTTGGAACTGAGTTGCAGTACGATCCGTCCGATTCTCTTATCGAAATGGGCGGGGACTGGTTTCATGGGACCTCGGCGAACTGAGGCGGAGATTTTTCCTCGCTACCGGCGATCGCCGTGGCAGCACATGTCGATCACCACCGTGCTGGCCAAAATCAGCACCGGGTCTTCACCATCGGCAATGTCGACTCCATAGGTGTCCGCCCAGGTGAACCACTGCTTGGATATCTGCGCCACCGGCTCGCCGCCGCGCGTGAACACGTATTCGTGGTCACTCAGATTGCCGGTGGCGTCCAGGTCGCCCTGTCCCTCCACATGGATGTGGAAGGTGCATTGGAAGAAGGTAAACAGTTCCTTCTTGACGGTGGCGACGTGGTCTTCGCCCTTATAGATCTCATAGGTTTGGCCCAATGCCAGCACCTTCTGTCTGATGAAGGCCAGTTGATTGCCCTGGAGATCTTCGAAAGCCAGTTGATGGCCGATGCTGAAGACTCGCCCGTCCACGAAATAGACGTCGGCGCCGTTCTCGTTCCGAATGGCGAATTTGTCTCCGAGCGAGAAGACCTTTTGCTTCATGAGGTAGCGCATCGGTTCAGTGTAACGCCGAGCAACTTTCCGGCTAGGATTGGGTTGGAATAGGAAATAGAGGCCCGATTTTGAATAAACTGTTGATTTTCGGAATGCTGGCCGCCGCGTTGCCGGGTGCGGAAAAACAGTCGCCGTTTGAAAGCCGGATTGATTTTGTTCCTCAGGGCCGGATCGATGAACTGGTGTCCGCCCAGTGGAAGCGCCTGGCCATCCAGCCGCCCCGCCTCTGTTCCGACGCCGTCTACGTGCGCCGTGCCTACCTGGACGCGACCGGCACCCTGCCCACGGCGGAAGAGACTTCCGCGTTCCTGGCCGATTCCAGCCCTTCCAAGCGCGCCGCCCTGATCGATAAGCTGCTGGAGCGCGAAGAGTTTGCCGGCTATTGGGCGATGAAGTGGAGCGACCTGCTGCGCATCAAAGCCGAATTCCCCATCAACCTTTGGCCCAACGCCGCGCAGGCCTATTACAACTGGCTCCGTTCCGCCCTGCGCGAGGGCAAGCCCTACGACCAGTTCGCCCGCGAACTGCTGACCGCCAGCGGCAGCAATTTTCGCTCCGCCCCCGCCAACTTCTACCGCGCCATGCAGAATAAGGAGCCGGGCGGTATCGCCGAAACCGTCGCCCTCACCTTCCTCGGCTCGCGATTCGATAAATGGCCCGCCGGGCGGCAGGCTGGCATGGCCGCTTTCTTTTCCCAGGTAGGCTATAAGGAGACCGGCGAATGGAAAGAAGAGATCGTCTTCTTCGACCCAGCCAGAAAGGCCGGCGCGCCGGTATTTCCGGACGGGACGCCTGCCCGCATCGCACCCGGACAGGATCCGCGCCAGGTGTTCGCCGAGTGGCTCGTTTCCCCACGCAACGGCGCGTTCTCCGCCGCCATCGTCAATCGCATCTGGTACTGGTTGCTGGGCCGGGGCATCGTACAGGAACCCGACGACCTGCGCGCCGATAACCCTCCGGAGAATCCCGAACTGCTGGCATTCCTCCAGCGGGAACTGGTGGCCTCGCACTACGATCTGAAGCACATCTACCGGCTGATTCTGAACTCCGGCGTTTGGCAGCTTTCCTCCATCGCTCCTTCGGACGCTCACTTCGCCGCCTATCCCCTGCGGCGTCTGGATGCCGAGGTATTGATCGACGCCATCGATCAGATCACCGGCACCAGCGAAACGTACACCAGCTCGATTCCCGAACCGTATACGTTCATGCCGGATTTCCAGCGCGCCATCGCCCTCCCGGACGGCAGTATCGGCAGCAGCTTCCTGGAAGAGTTCGGCCGGCCGCCCCGCGATACCGGCCTGGAATCGGAGCGCAATAACCGCATCACCGACGCCCAACGGCTGCACATGCTCAACTCCAGCCACGTGCAGCGCAAGATCCAGCAGAGTCCCAAACTGCAGGCCATGATGCGCGATATCCGCAATCCGCAGGAGTTGGTGAAGCAGATCTATCTCACGATTCTTTCGCGGCCGCCATCGGAGGAAGAGTGGAAACTGGTGGCCGCTCACTCGCAGAACGGCAACGTCCGCGGGCAGGCCGCGGTGGTGGACCTGGTCTGGGCGCTGTTCAACAGCACGGAGTTTCTGTACAGGCATTAAGGAGTAACCAGAATGCGTATGCTACCGATTACCCGGCGTGAATTCTTCGGCGCGGCCGGCCTCACGTTCGCCGCGATACCGGGCGGCGCGCAAACCGGCGCGAACAGCAAAGCGAAGTCGGTGATCCAGATCTGGATGTGGGGCGGTCCCGCGCACCTGGATACCTTCGACCCCAAGCCGGAAGCGGGCAGCGATTATTGCGGCCCGCTGGACCGCCCCATCGAGACCAACGTCAAGGGCATCCGCATCTCTGAACTGCTGCCGTTATTGGCCAAACAGGCCGACAAGTATTCGCTGATCCGCAGCATGACTCATGGGGTGAACGCGCACGAGACGGCGTCCTATACGGTGCAGACCGGCCGCCTCTCCGGCGGTCACGACGTGTACCCCAGCGTGGGCGCGGTGGTCTCGCTGTTCAAGGGTTATAGCGCCGGATACAAGGGCCTCATCCCGCCCTACATCGTGTTGACCCAGCCGCAGGGCCGCTTCAGCGAGGCCGGCTTTCTGGGCTCGCGCTACAAGCCGTTCGCCACCGGCGGCGACCCGGCGCAGGCGCGCTTCGCCGTGGAAGGCGTGGTCGCGCAAGGGATCACCGATCAGCGCCAGCGCGACCGCCGCACCTACCTCCACCAGATGGATACGCTGGCCCAGGCGATGCGCGGCGACTCGGAAGTGGACGCGATGGAAGAGACGGAGAAGCAGGCGTACGAGCTGATTCTGGGAGATGCGGGCAAAGTCTTCGACCTCTCCCAGGAGAAGGACGAAATGCGCGACCTCTACGGCCGCACCACATTCGGCCAGTCCTGCCTGGTGGCGCGGCGCCTGGTGGAGCGCGGCGTGCCGTACGTCACCATCAACTATCAGGGCGGCTGGGATACGCACAAGCAGAATTTCCAGGTGATGCGCCAGCGGCTGCCGCAGATGGACAAAGGCCTCTCCGCACTGCTGCAGGATCTCTCGAATCGCGGGCTGCTGGACAGCACCATCGTGTGGTGGAACGGCGAATTCGGGCGGACTCCGAAAGTCGATTGGGGCGCGCCGTGGAATGGCGGGCGCGGCCACTGGGGCGCCGTCTTCAGCGCGCTCCTCGCGGGCGGCGGATTCAAGGGCGGGCAAGTGGTCGGCGCCAGCGATGCGCGCGGCGAAGAAGTGAAATCGCGCCCGGTCTATCCCGCCGACCTGATCGGCAGTATCTACCGGCAACTGGGCATCGATCCCGCCGGCCAACTGCCGCATCCCGCGGGCGTGCCCACACGCATCACGCCGACGGCGGCCGAAGGACTGCCGGTCGCCGGACTGCTGAAGGAACTGGTATGACAGGCTTCCGCCTGTCAAGGCGAGTGCAACTCGCCATCGCTTTCTGTTCTTCTGCTTTGGCCCAGCAACAGCCGGTGCCGCCGCACATCGGGTTCGCCTACCCCGCCGGAGGCCGTCAAGGCACGACCTTCGAGGTTACGCTCGGCGGCCAGAATGTCGCCGGCGCGTATGAAGTGTATCTCTCGGGTGCGGGCGTGCAGGCCACGGTCAACCGGTACGAGCGTCCCATGACGCCGGCGCAGGCTAACACCCTACGGGAGCAGATGCAGGCGCTGAACGAAAAGCGAACCAAGGGAGCGGTCCTGACCTCTGCCGAACTGGGCACGCTTGCCGATATTCGCGCCAGGCTGATGGAGTTCCAACGGCGTCCGTCCAGTCCCGCCATCGCCGAAACCGTCGTCCTCCAGATGACCATCGGGCCGCACGCCGAGCCCGGCGAACGGGAACTGCGAATCGGCGCCACCGCCGGAATTACCAACCCCATTCTGATTCAGGTGGGGCAGTTGCCGGAATACACCAGGGAAATCTCCAAGGTGCCGCCCGCTTTCAATGCGGTGAATGGAGTCACGCCGCAGAACCGGCCGGTGCCCCACGCCGCGGATCCGCCTGCAAATATCACCCTGCCCACCGTGATCAACGGGCAGATGATGCCCGCCACGGCGGATCGCTACCGCTTTCACGCCGCCAAAGGCCAGCACCTGGTGGCCGCGGCCTGTGCGCGCGAATTGATGCCGTACCTCTCCGACGCCGTGCCCGGCTGGTTCCAGGCCACCCTCACGCTGCGCGATTCCGCGGGCAAACAGGTGGCCTATGCCGATCATTTCTACTTCCATCCCGACCCGGTAGTGCATTACGACGTACCCGCCGATGGCGACTACACGCTGGAGATCCACGATTCCATCTACCGCGGCCGCGAGGATTTTGTCTACCGCATCAGCATCGGCGAATTGCCGTACCTGACCGGCATTTTTCCGTTAGGGGGCCGGGCCGGCGCGCGCACCAGCGTGGCGCTGCAGGGCTGGAATCTGCCGCTGGCGAACGTTGCTGAGAATGGCAAAGCGAAAGGCGTCGCGTCACTCTCCGTGGCGGACAGCAATCGCCTGCCGTTTGCGTTCGACACGCTGCCGGAGGTTACGGCCAAGGAGTCGATCGGCCGCAAGGAAAAGGCCCAGAAGGTGAAACTGCCGCTGACCGTCAACGGCCGCATCGCCAAACCCGGCGAGTGGCACTTCTTCCGCTTCGACGGCAAGGCGGGCGAGGAGCTTGTCGCCGAGGTGTTCGCGCGCCGGCTGGGTTCTCCGCTCGATTCCGTCCTCATCCTCACCGATACGGCGGGCAAGCAATTGGCGGCCAATGACGATTTCGAAGACAAAGGCGCGGGCCTGCTCACGCACCAGGCCGATTCGCGCATCGGCTTTAC
The DNA here is from genome assembly GCA_031292755.1 of Candidatus Sulfopaludibacter sp. GTDB lineage: Bacteria > Acidobacteriota > Terriglobia > Bryobacterales > Bryobacteraceae > Sulfopaludibacter. The sequence continues at coordinate 22,327 of JARLGM010000100.1, read as the reverse complement.
GTTGCCCGCCAAGGGCACGTACTACGTGCAGTTGAGCGATACGCAGCGGCAGGGCGGGCCGGAGTACGCCTACCGTCTGCGCATCAGCCACCCCGCGCCGGATTTTGAACTGCGCGTGACGCCTGCGAGCGTCAACGTCCGCGGAGGGGCTACCGTGCCCATCACGGTCTACGCCCTGCGGCGCGACGGCTTTACCGGCGAGATCGCTCTAAAGCTCAAGGACGCGCCGCCAGGATTTGCGATGAGCGGCGGCGTGATCCCCGCGGGACAGGACAGGCTCCGCCTTACCCTCAGCGCGCCCCCGGGCCCTGTGGGCGTGCCAGTACCGGTGCAACTCGAGGGGCAGGCTTCCATCGGAGGGCGCCAGGTGCATCGCGCCGCAATCCCCTCGGAAAACATGATGCAGGCGTTTGCCTACCATCACCTGGTGGCGGAAACGCAGTGGATGGTTCGCGTAATCGGCGCGGGAGCGCCGCGCGCCCCGGTTCGTCCCGTTTCGGAGAAGGCCGTCAGGCTGTCTGCCGGAGGAACCGCGCCCATTCAGGTGATTGTGGCGCCGCGACTGAACGGGCAAGTCCAACTGGAGTTGAGCGAACCGCCCGAAGGTATCCGCATCGAAGGTGTGGCGGCGGTCACTGGCGGCCTGGCCGTCACCCTGCGCGCCGACCCGGCCAAAGCCAAACCGGGTCTGAAGGGCAACCTCATCCTGGACGTCTACATCGAACGTCCCGACGCCAAGGCCGCGGCGCGCCGCCGGCAGTTGTGGGGAACCCTGCCGGCCATCCCGTTCCAGGTTGAATAGCCGGCGCTACTTCCAATCCTCATGGCCGGGAGGAGGCAGGTAGAGGTCCAGATTGAACGGGCGCCAGTCTTCGCCGGGGCGGCGCACATTCAGTATCAGTGCCACATGAAATCGCGGCCCCTGAAAGTAGCTGACGCGAATGCGATGCACGCCGGCCTTCAGGGCGGCGCCTCCGGCGCGCGCCGCGCTGGGATGCACCCCATCGTTATTGATTACCGTTTTGCCATCGATATAGAGCTTGGAACCATCGTCCGAGAGCAGGAAGAAGTCGTATTTGCCGGGATCCTGAATCCAGAACCTGCCGTTGTAATCGATGGCGAACCACTCGAAGCGTTCGGTCACCCCGGGGAAGCCTTCGGAGAAATCGCGCGGCGGCACATGCAGCACGTTGGTGTAAATCGATCCCTCGGATTTCAGATTCTGGAAGTTGGGCAGCTTCTCCGTGCCCGGCTTGATGAAATAAATATCGCCGCGAAATCCCGACGATGAAACCACCGTGGTTCCGAATGTGGCCATGGGCTCCTGCGACACAGGAGCCTGCGCCAGGGCAGGCACCGGCAGAAAGACGAGCCACGCGAGCTTCACCCATCCGAGTTTTACGCAAGAACACTCCCTGCGCAAGGGCGCGCCAGGAGCTAGAATGGCCCCGTCGAGGAACGTACATGGATCCAAACCGTCATTCCCGCAGATCTTTTCTGTCATCGGCGATTGCTGGGGCCTCCGCCTTCCAGATCGTCAAACCGGAGCTGGTGCGTGGCGCCGGCAATGAGAAGCTGAAAGCCGGACTCGTCGGCTGCGGGGGGCGCGGCACGCAAGCCGTCCAGAACCTGCTGACCGGATGCGACAACGTCGAATTCGTCGCCATGGCCGACATCTTTGAGGACCGCCTGCAGGATTCCATCAACACCCTGAAGAGACTGCCGCCGGCCCTTTCCGACCGCGTCAAGGTGGATGCCGAGCACCGGTTCACCGGCTTCGAGGCCTATAAGAAAGTAATCGCGTCGGACGTGGACATCGTGATGCTGGCCACCTATCCGGCATACCGTCCGATCCATTTCGAAGCCGCCGTGGAAGCCAAGAAGCACATTTTCTGCGAGAAGCCGTTCGGTACGGACCCGGTGAACGTGCGCCGCTTCATGGCCGCCGCCAAACGCAGTGAAGAACTCCGGCTCACCGTGAAATCGGGCGCGCAGCGGCGCTCGCAGGCCTGGTACCTGGACCAGCACAAGCGGCTGAAGGACGGCGAAATCGGCGATATCGTGGCGCTCAACGCCAACTGGGTGGGCGGTCCCGTCTTGAATTTCACAAGGTTCCCGAACCGCAAGCGCGACCCCAGGTGGGGCGACATGGAATTTCAGAATCGCGACTGGTATTCCTTCGTCTGGATCTCCGGCGATCAGATCGTGGAACAGCACCTGCACAATATCGATACCTGCAACTGGTTCATGGGCGGCCACCCGGTGGAAGTTACGGCTTCCGGCGGCGCGTCCTGGCGCCCGCGCGAAGAGGAATACGGCAACATCTACGACCATATCTATGCCGATTTCGTTTATCCGAACGGCGTCCACATGGCCAGCCATTGCCGGCAGTTCCAGGGACAGGGCATCGCCCAGAATGTCAGCGAGCGCATCGTCGGGTCTAAGGGCGTCATCGATAGCGCGTCGCAGCGCGGCGGGCGTCCGGCCACCGACCCGTACGTGCAGGAGCACATCGATATGGTCAACAGCATCCTGAACAAGGGGCCGTACCTGAACGAATCCATGGCGGTTGCCGAAAGCACCATGACCTGCATCATGGGTCGCGAAGCGGCTTACTCCGGCGTCAAGGTCACCTGGGACATGATGATGAATTCCAATCTGGACCTTCTGCCCAAGAGCTTCGATTATAAGGACAACGTGCCCGTGCCGCCGCTGCCGGTGCCGGGCGTCTACAAGTTCGTTTAATCAACGAATCCATTCCCGGGCTGCCGATTGTGGTAGCATCCGTGGAATGAACCGCAGAAACCTTTTCCAAATGGCGGCGGGCGCAGCAGCGTTCGCCATGCAGGACGACACGCTGAAGCGCCTCCGCGCAGCGGCTAGCGCCACGAAGGATCGCTCGCCCGAGGAAATGGCCAAAGACGAGGACTACTGGGCCGAGATTCGCCAGTCCTACACCGTAGACCGCAACATGATCAACCTGAACAACGGGCACGTTGGCCCTTCGCCCCGCATCGTTCAGGACGCGCTCCGGCAGTACCTGGAATACAGCGACATGGGTCCGTACACCACCATGATCAACACGCTGGAGCGGCAGATCGAACCGGTGCGGCGCCACCTGGCCAAGGTGGCCGGCTGCGATCCCGAGGAGATGGCCATCACGCGCAATGCCAGCGAATCGCTGGAGAACGCGCAGTACGGCATCGATCTCAAGCCGGGCGACGAGGTGCTGACCACCAACCAGGACTACGGCCGCATGATCGAGACGTTCCGGCAGAGGGAGCGGCGCGAGGGCATCGTGCTCAAGCAGATTTCGTTTCCCGTGCCACCGCCCTCCATGGACGATCTGTACAATCGCTTCGAGCGCGCCGTCACTCCCAAGACGAAGCTGATCCTGGTCTGCCACATTACCAATCGCACCGGTCAGATCTTTCCCATCAAGCGCATCTGCCAGATGGCCCACGCGCGCGGCATCCCAGTGATTGTCGATGGCGCGCACGCCTTCAACCATTTCCCCTTCAGCCTCGCGGATCTGGATTGCGATTACTACGGCGTGAGCCTGCACAAGTGGACCGGCGCGCCGGTGGGCACCGGCTTCCTGTACGTGCGCAAGTCGCGCATCGCCGGCACGTGGTCGTTGATGGCGTCCGGCGCCACGCAGGTGGGTGACATCCGCAAATTCGAGGAGATCGGCACGCATCCGGCGGCCAATCACAATGCCATTACCGCGGCCCTGATCTTCAACGAAGGCATCGGCATCGATCGCAAGGCCGCGCGCCTGCGCTACCTGCGCGATCGCTGGGCCCACCGGTTGGTGGAGAACAAGAAGTGCAAGACGCTGCACAGCGAAGATCCGGCGCAATCCTGCGGCATCGGCTTCCTGGCGTTCAACGGTGTGGACCCGGGCAAGATGCGCGAGACCCTGATCGGCAAGTATTCGATTTACACCGCATATGTACCGCACGAAGAATACACCGGCCTGCGCATTACGCCGCACGTCTACACCACCCTGCAGGAGATTGACACCTTCAGCGCGGCAGTGGAAAAGGAAGTGGGGTAGTCAAGCCGGAACGCTTCCAATTCGGCGGACCCATCCGACGGCGGCGAGAATCTGATCCGGCGACATGGACTCGTAGTCTTCTCGCAGCCGTTTCGGGCCAATCTCAGCATGGGGGACTTCTCGTCAAGTGGATCGCTCCTCGACCAATCGGGAGTAAGCTGAAGACCCGCCAAATCGGTTGGGTGCAGGGGAAGGAGTATTCTTCTGGCAGAGAGTCCGCCTGACATCTGGTGCGTGTATATTGTTTGAAACCCGGCGGGGCCAAAGCGCAGACCGAAATTTAGACATCGGAGGATTGTTTCTCATGAAATCTGCACAGGGCTTTGCCCGGCGCGGAATGGCAGGCCTCGCAATCTGCGTCGCCCCGCTTCTTTGCTCGGCCCAAGGCACCATTACCACCGTCGCGGGTAACGGATCAGGCACATACTCCGGCGACGGTGGCCAGGCAATAAATGCCGGAATGACTCCATACGGCGTCGCAGTGGACATGTCCGGGAACCTATTCATCGCCGACGAAATAAACTCAATGGTCCGTAAAGTGGATACATTGGGAGTAATCTCGCGATTCGCTGGGTGTAATCCCACTGCTCTCTCCGCCTGCATCCAGGCCGGCGTGGGGAGCGGCGTTCTCGCCACCAGCGAAGTCGTGTTCGTCGGGAATCCTTTGGCAGTGGACGCCTCGGGCAACCTGTACGTCGCCGACATCGGCCACAGCTTGATCCGGAAAGTGACGCCGACGGGAATCGTGAGCACGGTGGCCGGAAATGGTACGCAGGGCTACGGCGGCGACAACGGACCGGCCACCAGCGCGGCACTCAACGGTCCCGGCGGCTTGGCCGTCGACGCGGCCGGGAACGTTTACATCGCCGATACTCAGAACAATCGCGTCCGCATGGTGAACCCCACCGGAACCATCACCACCATCGTCGGCGATGGGAAGTTCGCGTTCAAAGGCGATAACGGACCGGGCTCGAGTGCTGAACTCAGCTACCCGGGATTCCTAGCGCTGGACGCCTCCGGGAATCTGTACATCTCAGATTCGCTGAATTTCCGCGTCCGCAAATACACAATTGCGGGAATCATCTCCACGGTGGCGGGCAACGGCAGTCCGCTTAGCCAGGGCGACGGCGGACCCGCGATCTCTGCCGGAGTCGCGCCCGTGGGCATCGCGGTGGATGGCGCTGGCAATCTCTTCATCTCGCAAGGCAACAGCGTCATCCGCAAGGTCGATACCAACGGGAATATCAGCACCATTGCCGGCGGCCTGACGACGGGTGGTTTCGCTGGAGATGGTGGGCCGTCCGCTAACGCCTCGCTCCTGGGGCCGATGGGTCTCGCCGTGGACAAGGCCGGCAACTTGTACGTCGCCGATTCGGGTAACAACCGAGTCCGCCGGATTACCGCCGCGCCCGCCGCGCCGGCCTTCACCTGCACCAATACCGCGCCGGTCACGATCACGTCCATTGACTCGGCCAGCGCTTATGGCGGCTATTCCTATTTCGCCTCCGGCTCCTGGCTTGAGATCAAGGGCGCGAATCTGGCCGATCTCAGCGATCCGCGTCTCAACAACGCCTCTCACTCCGGCCAGTGGACTTCCTCCGACTTTAACGGTAACAACGCCCCAACCGCCCTCGACGGCGTCAGCGTCAGCATCAACGGCAAGCCCGCCTACGTCTGGTACCTATCGCCAACGCAGCTCAACGTGCAGGCTCCAGAGGATTCCGCCACCGGCAATGTCGCCATCACGGTGACGAACTGCAAAGCAACCAGTTCGTCGATGCTGTTCGCGCGCCGTGCTCTCGCTCCGGGCCTGCTGGCGCCTCCCAACTACGTTTCCGGCGGCACCCAATACATGGTGGCGACTTTCGCATCCGACGGCGCCTATGTCCTCAACACCAGTCTCGGCGCATCGTTTGGGCTGAACAGCCGCCCCGCAAAGCCCGGAGATCTGATCGTGGCCTATGGCGTTGGCTTCGGCGATGTCATTCCATTCATCCTGCCCGGCACTATCGTTCAGGCGTCCAACGCCGTTTCCAATTTGGTGAATTTTTCTTTTAATACGCTGCCCGCGACGCTCAGCTATCAGGGCTTGGCAGGGTCATTTGTTGGACTCTACGAGTTCTACATCAACGTTCCGCTCGGCCTCGCCAACGGGGACTATCAGATCAGCGTCACCCAGAACGGGATTGCGCTTCCCCAGGCCATGTTTCTCACTGTCCACAACTAAGCTGTGCTCGCCTGGGTCTCGAAGAAGGTCTCGTCACAGCACACACGAATGCGTGCGGCACACGCCGCTATTCTTCGCCCCAGATATACTCGAGTATCAGGAGGCAACTCAGCACGCGGTGCGAGGCCAAGGAGTGTGTAGCCTCGTTGCGCCAGGTCTGCCCGGATAGGAACGGGTAGGGCTCGTACCCGCCTCCGACGGAGTGGCCGGCCGGTCTGAGCGCCGGAGGGATCGGCAATTCGGAAAGCTATCATCCGGCACGGGATAGTCCCCGGATGACGGTCAACTTGCCGAAGAACGCGCGAGCCGTTGACGTGGTGTGTTCGTTAGTACCCGAGCAGCGGCGCCAATTTTGCTCGCACCTCGTCCATCACTTCATTTGTGCAGTGTCCGAGTCTTTCGGCATCGCGCTTCCTTCCCAGGCGGCAAGATATCCACGATTGTCCAAAGCGGCAGCGGGACTTGTGCGTGGCTTCCGTCAGATCTCCGTCACGAACAGCGGCGATTTCGCCGGTTACGCTATCGTAACCACATGAGCACTTTTTGCAGTCTTGGCAAGCATACCGGTATGCTGTTGATGGCCCTCGCCAGTTTTCAGGCCCTCGCCCAGGAAGCCAAGCCGCCGCTTCCACCGCCGGCCGCCGACGCGAAGGACAAGGACAAAGAGAAGCCCGCAACTGAGAAGGAACCGCCCTTGCCGGCCGACGCGCACGTGGCGCAGAGCATCCAACTGGAAGGCAAGACGCTGAACTACACAGTGACGGTGGGCGCCTTGCCGGTTTTTGACAAGGACGGCAAGAAGAGCGGCGAGGTGGTTTTTACCGCCTACACGATGAGCGGACCGGACCGCGCGGTGACCTTCGCTTTCAACGGCGGCCCGGGCGCGGCATCGGTGTATTTGAATCTCGGCGCCATTGGCCCGAAACACGTGAAGTTCGGCGATCAGGGCGACAGCCCGTCCGATCCGGCGACGCTGACCGACAACCCGGGAACCTGGCTGGACTTCACCGACCTGGTATTTATCGACCCCATCGGCACCGGGTACAGCCGGTCGCTGGCCTCGGCGGACGAGACCAAGAAGCAGTTCTACACTACCGAGAACGATATCCATTACCTCTCACGCATCATCTACGACTGGCTGGTGAAGAACGGACGTATGGCTTCCCGCAAGTATCTGGTGGGAGAAAGCTACGGAGGCTACCGGGGACCCAGGATCACGCATTATTTGCAGTCCACACTCGGCGTGGCCATGAATGGAGCGGTGCTGGTTTCGCCGTATCTGAATCCGGCGCAGGACGAGAATGCCGATATGTCCCCGATACCGTGGATGATGACGCTGCCCTCCATTACCGCCGCGCACCTGGAACGCGAGCACAAGTTGACGCCTGAAGCCATGGCGCCGGTAATTGCCTACACCCGCGGCGAGTATGCCACGGACCTGATGAAAGGGCACAGCGATCCGAAGGCGACTCCGCGCATCGTGGAACGCGTCACCCAGATGACCGGTCTGGAACCGGAGTTTGTGCGCCGCGCCGGCGGCCGCCTCGAAATTGGCGCCTATCTTCGCGAGGTGTTCCGCGAGCAGGGCAAAATCGGCAGCGTGTATGACTCGAATGTGACCGCGTACGATCCGTATCCGTTTGCCCCCGAGCAGCGCACCAACGACCCGATTCTGGAGAGCATCATTGCGCCGACGACGACCGCGATGGTGGATTTCGTGACTCGCGTGGTGGGCTGGAAGACCGATGCGCGGTACAACGCGCTCAGTTACGAAGTCGCCTCCCAATGGGACCGCGACAGCCGTTCCCTACAAGCCGGCGCCGTCCCCGATCTGCGGCAGGCGGTGGCCGCGGATCCCAAACTGCGTGTGTTGATTGCCCACGGCTGGAACGATCTGTCGTGCCCCTTCATGGGTTCGGTGCTTACCGTGGACCAGATGCCGCTGATGGGAGACGCCACGCGCGTCGCGGTGCGCGAATATCCGGGCGGCCATATGTTTTACAACCGCGCGGAGAGTCAGGCTGGATTACGGAAGGATGTGCGCGAGATGTTCAGCAGGCATTAGCGGGTTGCTCGCGGTCCGGTCTCACCGGTAATGATCACGTGCTCGGGGGGCGCCTCGTTTCCGGGTTCCGGCCGGGCCTCGCTTGTGCGAACCGGCCGCACCGTCGCTTCTCTGGTGGCGCGGTTCCTGAAGTCATGCCAGAGCCTGACCGTCGAGTCCCACAGTCCCACCGCCTGGAGTACGCCAACGCAGGTCGCCACGAAGACAACCACGTTCAGCAGCACCTTGATGGGCCCGGCCATCGGAATATAAGTATTGATGACCCAGAGCACCATTCCTACCACAATCAGCGTCAGGACAATGTTGATCACTGCTTTGATAGTTCCGGGCATCGGTATGTAGATATTCGCAAGCCGTGCGATGGCCACAACAAAGATCACGGCTGCCGCGATGTAGACAAACGGCATCGGTCGGTACCTCCCTAGCCGGGAATGGGCAGTTTACGAGCCAAAGTGCCGATAGATACTTCCCCTACCGGCAGCGGCTGATTTCAAAGGTCTATGAACTTTCTGCGAGGCTTGTGATTCAATAGTGTCATGAGCGGGGCGCGCGGGTATTTTCCGATCTTGCAGGACCGGGTGCGAAAGCGCCAGTTCAATTCGCTCTTCCTGTTCGTTACCTCCCGGTGCAATTCGCTGTGCCGCACCTGCTTTTATTTCGACAAGCTGAATAGCAGCGACGATCTGACCACCGAACAGTTCGAACGCATTTCGCAAACCGCGCCGCCGTTCCGCAAACTGTGGCTTTCCGGAGGGGAACCGTTTTTGCGGCCCGACCTGGCCGAAATTGTCGCCGCGTTCGTCCGCCGGAACGGCGTGCGTAATGTGAACCTGCCGACCAACGGCCTGCTGCCGGAAAAGATATTCCCCACTATGGACCGGATGCTGGAGTTGTGTCCGGAGACTTCGATCGACCTGAACTTTTCATTGGACGGACTGGAGAAAACTCATGATTCGATCCGCGGCGTACCCAATAACTTCGTCCGGACCCTGGGGACCATTCGCAAGGCGGCGCAACGATATGCCGGAATCAAGAGGCTCCGGCGAAATGTGCTGACGGTTATCACTCGCGAGAATTACCGGGAGATCGAGCAATTGGCTGTCCGTCTGAAAGAAAGCGCCGAGATCGATGGCCATTACTTCGAAGTAATCCGAGGACAGGCTCCGGATCCTTCTCTGAAGAACCTCACCAAAGAGCCGGTAGCGGACTTACACCGCCGGTTGATGCCCTTTCACCGTCATTACGCTGAAGCTCTCTTCGCTAACTTACCACTGGGGATACGGCAGTTAGCCAGAATTTACTATCTGGGCAATCTGCGATTTCACTTCGACCTGCATGAGCAGTGCCTGGAATCGCCGCAGGCGTGGCCCATGCCTTGCACCGCGGGAGAAACCTCCATCGTGATCGATCACAACGGGCAGTTTCGCGCCTGTGAAATGCGCGGAATCGCCGGCAACCTGCGTGACTACGACTTCGACGTGCGGCGGGCGTTGAATTCGGAGGAAATGCGCCGCGAGGTTAGCTCTATCCCCCAGGCGAACTGCTGGTGCACGCATAGCTGCTTTATTCAGGAGAGTTCCAAGTTCTCTGCGAAGGCGCAGTTAGTTACTATTCCGCTTGCCGGTATGGCGCACGCATCCCAGAAACAGAAGGCTTCCCGCCAGTAAGCCCAGGGTAGCAGGTTCGGGTGTGGGCTGCGAAGTCACGAAGGAAGGGTCGATTGCCGTCATGTAGCGCTGGTTGCTGCCCGGCGGATTGGGACTAAATATGATCACGCTGGACAGGAACACCTGGCCGGCGGCATACAAAGGGCTCGACGGGTTACTAAAGACGTTGGCGTACTCGGCCTGCGCCTGGTTCACAAATGCCTGGGTTCCCGGCGGCTCAAGAGGTCCGGCGGGCAGCGTTCCCATCACTTGCCAGATCGCGAAGGTGATTGGCGCGGCATAGGAATTTATGAAGGCGCTGTACGCCGGAGTATTCGGCGACGGAGGATTGGGGTGCGCGTAGGAATCCGGCGTCACGCCTAACGCCTGGGCTTTCGACAAGAGTTGCGAGGCGAGGAAAGCGGCCTCTTCTTCTCCTTCTCCCAAAGGCGACGATATGGTTCCACCGGTTAACGTCGAGCCCCAATAGGTCGTAATATTGCCGTCCAGGCACATAAAAGGATCCGTGGAGACGATAGTGTGGGTGGTGGTGTCGGTGAGTTGTCCGGGGTAGGGACCAACAGCCTCGCCATTCACCGCCGGAATCGGGTCCGGTTGAGGACCCAGATAAAATGAGAAACTGTCGGCATACAAAGGAATGCTAACCAGAGTTATCAGCGCCAGGATGATCACGACGGACAGCCGGGGCAGGTTGATCGGATTGCGACCAGTCATGTCAGTAAATTTAATGATGTGTCATCCAGGATTGAAATCCTATAGATCCAATAACATAGGAGTACTCAGGGACTGCGGGAATGCCCTGAAACCACAAGGCGGAAGTCTAAGGATTTTCCTTAGAACCATCAGGGATGCGCGGAAGCGGCAGCGCCTGGCCAATGAGCGCAACCAGCAATGATATAGTTTTGAGACGATGAGACCTTTATCCTTCGTCCGGAAAACCGTGCTGTTGCTGGCGGCGCTGGGCCCGGTCTGCGGGCGCGCGCAGGAGCCCGCGCGCACTCCCCTGCCCACGCTTCCCGCTCCGCTCGACGTGCCCAAACCGGGAGCGGCCACCGATGCTCCCTATGCCCCTCAGCCCATCCTGCCGGGCGGCGTAGTCGTGCCCTTATTTCCCCCGGGATCGCCGTACCTCAAAATGGACCGCATCAGGGAGCCCGAGAAGTACAACATGAGCGGCGCTGTGCCGGGGCGAATCGCCAGCATCGTCAACATTCACAATCCATCGATTGAGTTTCATCCGGTGGACCGTGGGATCAATACGGGCGCGGCGGTGATTCTGGCGGCGGGCGGCGGACACAATACCCTGAACGTTGGTGGGGAAGCGGCCGATTTCGTGCCGTTTTTTTACAATTACGGCGTGAATACCGTTATTTTGCGCAATCGCCTGCGGCGCGACGGCTACAACCCGCAAACCGACGAAGTGTACGACATCCAGCAGGCGGTCCGCATGGTGCGGGCTTACGCCAAGGAGTGGAATCTGGATCCCAACAAGATCGGCGTCATGGGATTTTCAGCCGGCGCGGAACTGGTGGCCGCGGCGGCGGTGTTGTATGACGATTTCGACCAGAAGAACAATGGCGCGGGCGATCCCCTGGCAGGCGTGACGTCGCGGCCGGACTTCGCGGGAATCATCTATCCCGGGCCTTCGCCCTTTGCGCGCAACCGGACGGCGCCGCCGATTCCGCGAAATGTGCCGCCGGCATTCATCGTGTGCGGAGGTTCGGGCGACCGGGTACACGCCGTCTGGGCCATCGAGTATTTCAGCGCCATGCTGGCCATGAGCGTGCCGAATATCGAGATGCACATCTACGGTGTGGGCCGCCATCCGGGCGATCCGCTGCCGGACGGCAGCCACCAGAGCGGCGGACTGACGGATCGCAACGATACGCCCTATGGCACATGGCAGTTCCGCTTCATCGACTGGTTCCGTGACCTGGGCTTCCTGCAAAAGCCAGGTGTGGAAACCAAAGCGGCGAAGGATGTGGCTACCTTTGTGACGCAGCCGGCCGCGCGGCGGTGAGGGCTGCCTCTCTCGCGGGCGGCGCGTTCATCGCGCGGCCGCGCAGCAGGCCTCTGCGAGACCTGCCGCGATGCCATCGAGGCGGACAGGCTGACGGCGTCCGCCTGCTCATCGTGCGCCGGCGCCGTTGAAACTCGGTCATCTCTGGTCCGTTGCGGCGCCGGCGCGTGTGGCCGTGGGGTGCTGTGCGAAAAAGTCTCCGAGTATACATTCATCGATGGCATTCATTTTGGCCTGCAGCGTGTCGCAGAATTCGTGCAGGCCGCCCGAGATAATCTCGGTAACATTGCAGTAGTCCAGTTCGGAACGTAACAGCCCCAGGCGCTGTTCGGAGACGCAGGAAAACGACCCGATCGGCGTTCCCGTGACGATATGCAGCGACTGGTCCGCCACGCGGATGCAGCGATGCACCGCCCGCGGGAATTCATTGTTGAGCAAAAGGAAGCCGGCAATCCGCTCCGGCGAGATGCGCCCGTACAGCTTGCGGTACATCTCAAACGCGCTCACGCTTTTGAGCACGCTGGACCATTGCACATCGTCGAACGGAGTGCCCACGTCGGCCACCGCGGGCAGCAGGATGAAATACTTCACATCCAGCATGCGGCTGGTCTTATCGGCGCGTTCCAGCCCCGTGCCCAGACGGATAAAATGCCACGCCTCGTTGTGGCTCATGGTGACTTCCAGGATGCCCTGAAACAGGTGGCAGGCCATGCGGATCATGTGGCAGAAATCCGGCAGCGATTCGTCGGCGTGCCGGTTGCGCTCGCCGGAGATCAGCAGATACAGGCTGTTCATCTGCTGCCACATTTCCGACGAAATCGTTTCCCGCACCGAGCGCGCGTTCTCGCGGGCGGACTGCACGCAGGAGAGAATCGAACTCGGGTTTTCCGCGTCGAGGGCCAGAAACCGGAAAACGTTTTCGCGCGTGGCGGCGCCGTAGCGCTCCTGGAATACCGCGCGGTCGCCGGTGGTATCCACGATGGGCTGCCACTGATCCTGATAACCCTGGGGCAGATCCAGCATCATGTTGTGATTGACGTCGATGAAGCGGGCCACGTTCTCGGCGCGCTCGATGTAGCGGCCCATCCAGTAGACCGAGTTGGCCACGCGGCTGAGTAGGGAACTGGTCTGGGACATGCTATTGCTCCTGTTTCTGCTGCTGGCCGGCCGCCGGCGGCGCCAGAACCCAGGTATCCTTGCTGCCGCCGCCTTGCGAGGAGTTCACCACCAGCGAGCCCTTTTTCATGGCCACGCGCGTCAGTCCGCCGGGCAGCACGTAAATCTCCTGCCCGCACAGAATGTACGGCCGCAAATCCACATGCCGGCCTTCGAAATGATCGTCGACGATGGTGGGCACGCGGGACAGCGCCAGAGTCGGCTGGGCGATGAAATTGCGCGGATTGCTCTGGATCTTGCCGGCGAACTCGGCGCACTGCTGTCTGGTGGCATGGGGTCCCACCAGCATCCCGTACCCGCCGGATTCGTTGGCGCTCTTGACCACCAGTTGATCCAGATGCTCCAGCACGTACTTTCGATCCTGGTCGCGCCAGCACAGGTAAGTGGGAACATTCGGCAGAATGGGTTCCGCTCCTTCGTAGTAACGGATCATATCGGGCACATAGGCGTAGATCACCTTATCGTCCGCAATGCCGTTGCCGGGGGCATTGGCCAGCGCTACCTGCCCGGCGCGATACGCCCCCATCAGGCCCGGCACGCCCAGCAGAGAATCGGCGCGGAATACTTCGGGATCCAGAAAATCGTCGTCCACCCGGCGATAGATCACATCCACGCGCTGCAGTCCGCGCGTCGTGCGCATGAAGACACCGTCGCGCGTCACCACCAGGTCGCGGCCTTCCACCACTTGCACGCCCATCTGTTGGGCCAGGAAGCTGTGCTCGAAATAGGCCGAGTTGTAAATGCCCGGCGTTAGCAGCACCACTCGCGGATGCGATGTTCCGGCCGGCGCGATCGATTCCAGCATCGCCAGCAGGCGGCTCGGATACTCCGTTACCGGCCGGACCGAAAGGCCTTCGAATACCGCCGGGAAGATTCGCTTGAGCACCTCGCGATTCTCCAGCACGTAAGAGACGCCCGACGGCACACGCAGGTTGTCTTCCAGAACGTAGTATTGCCCGTCCCGGTCGCGCACCAGGTCTGTGCCCGTGATGTGGCACCACACGCTCCATGGCGGGTTCAGCCCATGGCACTCCTTGCGGTAGGAGACCGCCGACGTGATCACATCCGCGGGGATGGTGCCGTCCTTCAGGATCTTCTGATCGTGATAAACATCGTCCAGAAACGCGTTCAGGGCGTGAATGCGCTGCTTCAGTCCGCGTTCGATGTAGTCCCATTCGGCTGCCGGAATGATGCGCGGCACCAGGTCGAACGGAAAGATGCGCTCGGTGCCGGCGGAATCGCCGTACACATTGAACGTGATGCCCATTTGCAGCAGCAAACGCTCGGCGGCGTGCTTGTAGCGCAGCAACTGGCCATCGGAGAGCGACTGGATCGTCTCCAGCAGAAGCCGGACGTGCGGCCTCGGCCCGCCATCCTCCTCGAACATCTCATCGTAGAAGCCTTGCGTTTCGTAAGACGAGAACTGCATAGCGCCTCTTCCCGTTAGCTGACAATGTCATCATCTTGGCGCAACTTGGCGGCTGGTGGTGAACCAAAGATTTTATCAGTGGAATAAAAAACTCTTGACATGTGTCAATCAACTAGTACACTATATTTCTAGATGAAGAGCTTGGCACAGAACGGAAAAAAGCCCTTCGAGTTCCGCTTGGACGATCGGAGCGGCGTACCGGTGTATCGCCAGATCATTGACCAGGTAATGGGTGGCATCGCCGCGGGAAATCTCTCCGCGGGCCATCAGCTTCCCACCGTGCGCCAAGTCGCGGTAGATCTCTCCATCAATCCGAATACGGTGATGCGGGCCTATCGCGAACTGGAAATCCGTGGCGTCCTGGAGACCCAACAGGGTACCGGGACCTTCATCAGCCAGCAGAAAGTGAAGAGGGACGATGTGGAACGGCAGCGGCAGCTCAACCAGTTGGTAACGGATTTCATTTCCCGGGCCGGCGCGGCCGGATTCACTCTGGAAGAATTACTGGAGCAGATCCATGAGCGTCAGAACGATTCTGAAAAAAACAGGCGGTGATGCGATGAGAACGAATCAGATCGACATGCGTTTGAGCGGTGTAGGCGTGACGCTATGCATAGTGTGTGCCGCGGTGGGCGCCGCGATGTCGGGCCTGCTGGGCAACCCCGCCCCGGGCATCGCGGGAGTTCTCGCCGGGTTGTACCTGCTGTTCTCGCTGCGCATTGCGGACCAGTGGGAGAAGGTGGCCGTACTGCGCTTCGGCAAGTACGCCGGTCTGCGCGGGCCGGGTCTGTTCCACATGATTCCGGTAGTAGACAAACTGAGCAAGTACGTGGATCAACGCGTGCAGGTCTCGAGCGTTTCCGCGGAATCCACCCTGACGCGCGACACGGTCCCGGTGAACGTGGACGCCATTGTCTTCTGGATGGTGTGGAACGCCGAGAAATCCATCCTCGAAGTGCAGGACTTCACCCAGGCCATCATGATGAGTGCGCAGACGGCCTTGCGGGAATCCATCGGCCGCCATGAGTTGCACCAGATGGTGGCCGACCGGGAAACGCTGGGGAAGGAACTCCAGCGGATCTTGGACGAGAAGACCAATCCCTGGGGCATCACCGTGCAAAGCGTGGAGATTCGCGATGTGCAGATTCCCGGCGGGCTCCAGGATGCCATGTCGCGGGAAGCGCAGGCGGAGCGGGAGCGCCGCGCGCGCGTGATTCTGGGCCAGGCCGAAACGGAGATCGCCGAAAAGTTCGCCAAGGCCGCCATCACCTACCAGAACAACCCGGTGGCCATGCACCTGCGCGCCATGAACATGCTGTACGAAGCCATCAAGGAACGCGGCTCGATGGTCATCGTGCCTTCCAGCGCCGTCGAGACCATGGGTCTGGGCGGCATGTTGGGCACCGCCTCCATGGGCGGCGCCAAGGTGCCTTAGAGCGGCGCCCTGTGCCAACATGGATTATGCGCTTGATCTCGTTAACGATTGCCTTGGCTCTGGGGTCCACCATCCTATCCGCGGCGGAAGTAAACAAAACGTCCGGACGGCTGGGTGATGCCGCGGACCTGTTCTCGGAAATTATGTCGGCCCCCGATAAGTCGATTCCCCAGGACCTGCTGGACCGAAGCGAATGCGTCGTCCTGGTTCCCGGAATGATGAAAGGAGCCTTCGTGTTCGGCGGAAAATACGGGCGGGGTTTCGCCCTGTGCCGCCAGGAGGGAGGACAGGGATGGGGACCTCCGGCCGCCATGAGAATCGAGGGCGGCAGCTTCGGCCTGCAGGTGGGCTTCTCCTCCAGCGACGTGGTCCTGCTGGTCATGAATGAGCGCGGCATGAAGCGCCTGACCACCTCCAAGTTCACCATCGGAGCCGATGCCACTGCCGCTTTGGGGCCGGTGGGCCGGAATGCCACCGCGCAGACCGATGCGCTCATGACCGCCGAGATTCTGTCCTGGTCCCGCTCCCGCGGCGTCTTCGCCGGCGCCTCCCTGGACGGCGCCACCATGCGCAATGACCTGGATGAAAACAAAGTCATGTACGGGCACAAGTGGACCGGCAAGCAGATTCTGAACAGCGGCGCCAAGATGCCGGAAGCGGCCGGAAAACTAATTGCGGAATTGAACAAATACTCCCCGCGAAAAACGCACTGAGACCCGGCGGATCACAGCGTCAGCGTCACTTTGCTTAGCGTCCTCGGCTTGTCGGGATTCAATCCCTTTTGCACCGCCAGGCACGCCGCGAAGAGCTGTGCCGGCACGATGTAAGGAATCGGCGTCAGCACTTCTTTCACGCGCCGTGGCAGCCGGATCATTCGCGTGGCGCGCGACTCCACCTCGCGATTGCCCCCATCGGTTATCGCCACGATTTCGGCCTCGAGGCTCTTCAGGCGATCCATTGTCTCGCTGATCGAGCTCCACGTCACCCCCGGCGGGGCGAAGGCAAACACGGGAAAATTCGGTTCCACCAGGGCGATCGGCCCGTGCAGAAAATCGGCTGACGAAAAACGTTCCGCCACGATGTAGCAGGTTTCCATCAGCTTGAGCGCGAATTCGAAGGCGTTGGCGTAATTCAGGCCGCGCCCCACTACCACCGCATACCGCATGAACCGGTATCGCTCGCTGAGCGCATCGATTTCCGGCTCCAGTTGCAGGGCGGCCGCCACCGCTTCCGGGATTCGCTCCAGGTCGGCCATGCGCACGCCGCCGCCCAGGGCGTACGCCAGCAGATACATGGCAAGCATCTGGCCGGTGTAGGTCTTGGTCGCGGCTACGCTCTTCTCCTTGCCCGCCCGCACCAGAAACACATGCTCGGCCGTCCGCGCCAACGTGCTGCCCCTCTCGTTGGTGATGCCCAGAGTGCGCGCGCCCTGCTGCCGCGCGCGCTCCAGCACCAGGTTCGTGTCGGTGGATTCGCCCGATTGGGAGATCGCTACCACCAGTGTGTCGCGATAGTCCATCGGCGCTTGATACAGCGTGGCGATGGACGGCGCGGCCAGTGACACCGGGATTCCCGTGGTGATTTCGATCAGATACCGCCCGAACAACGCGGCATTATCGGACGTGCCCCGCGCCACCAGCACCACCAGCCGCGGGCGATTCTTCTCCAGCAGGCGTTTGAATCGCTCCACGCGCCGCATCTCCGCCGATAACGTGCGCGTCAGCGCCTCCGGCTGCTGCCGGATTTCTTCGAGCATTCGAGACATTTCAGTCTCACGATACCATCCGGCGGCGCTCCAAATTATCGCAGCGGCGTCTGTGGCCGCGTCTCGGTGCCGACGTAATAGGTTCCCGTCATCGCCTGGTTCGGCGGCGCGGTAATCAGACTCGGACGCATCAGCAACAGCAGTTGCGAATCGTTCTTATCATGCTCCCGCGTGCTGGTGAGCGCATCCAGGAAAGGAACGTGCGAAACGCCGGACAGCCCTGCGATCGTATGCGCGTCGCTGTTGTTCAGCAATCCCGAAACCACGGCCCATTCTCCCATCTTCAGCCGCACGGTCGATTTCAGCGACCGGTTGGCAATAATCGGGAGGCCGTTCAGCGATTGGCCCGTCAGCACTTTGTACTGCGTATCCACGTCGAGCGTGGTTTCGTCCATATTGTGAATCAGCGGAGTCACTTTCATGGTCAGCCCCAGATCTTCGTAGCTGAATGAGGGAGGCGGCGTATAGTCGGAGATTCCGTTGGTTCCGCTGTTGAACGCGCCCACGCTGAACGATACCTGCACGGTTTGTGAGACGCCGTTCGCCGTAACCGACAGCGAGCCGACGTAGGTATTTGCCACCAGTCCCGTAGGGTCCGCGGTCAACGTAAAGGTGGTCGGCACGTCCGCGCTTATCGTATCGCTCACCCCCGTGATGGACATGCCGGCGCCGGTGATGGTGGCGGTCAGGGCTCCGCCGGTGGTGCTCGCGACCGTGACGGTCTGCTGCACCGCGACCCCCGTCAGGCCCGAACTTAACGTGATTGGGTTGGGCGACACCGTCACCCCGGTGGCCGTTCCGCCGTTCACAATTAAATTCACCGTGAGATACGCGATGGAGCCGTCCGACCCCGAGAATTGCACGGACCCCGTGTAATTGCCTGTACCCAGATTCGCCAGGTTGGAAGAGGCGCTGATGACCAGGGTGGAAGGCTGGACTCCCGTCGTCAATGTGGTGCCGTTCACCAGCAGCCACCCCCCCGCGCTCGACGCCACCGCGGTGAAACTGCCCGTTCCGCTGGTGCTTGAGATCGACACGCTGTCGGCCGTGGGTAAACTTCCGCCGCTGGTGTAGATCCACGGAATCGTATTCTGGCTCAAATAGATGCTGCCGGCCGACAGCACCGTGAACGTCACTGGCTCCTCCTGCGTGATGCCTTCCACCGTTACGCTGAGAATGCCCACGTAGGTTTGCGCCGAAAGGCCGATCGGGTTTGCCAAAACCGTCAGGGTGACCGGCGTGTCGGGCGTCACCGTGGTTGTGGGAATCGAAATCGAAAGGCCCGTGCCGAATACCGCCGCGCTCAGGGTTCCGCTCACCGGACTGCTCACGCTCACCGTTTGTTGCACCGTGAAACCGCCGGTCCCCGAGGACAGGGCGATCGAAGTGGGAGTAACAGTGAGGTTCTGGGTCGCGCCGGCGACTGCCAGCGTGACGATGACGAACGCCACCGAGCCATCCGAGCCGCTCACCTGCACGATGCCCGTGTACGTTCCGGGCGTCAGCGCCGTCACCGCGTCGCCGGTGGATACGGTGAGCGTAGTTGGCAGGCCGCCGGAAATCACCGCCTGGCTGTTCACTGCCAGCCACGGGCTGGAACTCGTCACCGTAGCTACGTAGGAGGGAGCCGAGGTGCTGCTGGTAACCGTAACGCTGACCGCCGGCGGAAGGTCGCCGCCGGGCGTGTAACTCCACGAAATGGAGCTTTGACCCAGGCTCAAAATGCCGGTGTTCGTTACGCCCGTGGCGCCGGTGCTGCCGGTGGAAGGATTCGTTCCGTTCACCGCGCCCGTCCCGGTATAGGTGCTGCCGGGTGTGCTGCCCACTTGACCCTGCGGGCCGTAGTAGCCCGCCGTCAGGATTGGATACCGGTCGCCGGCATGAAAGGTCGCAGCCTGGCCGTTGACCGACCGGAGCGAAGCGTTCAGCAGCACCTTGGCGTCGCTGCGCGAAAACTGCGCCTCGAAATTCGGCATCATGATGCCGATTCCAAATGCCGTTTTTCCGCCGCCGAATTTCAAGAGCCCTATGATGTTCTGCGGCACATTGACCGGGTTATTGAACCAGTTGGTCAGCGGCGTTAGCGAAAACATCGTAGGGAACTGGACGCCATAGGTCATCGTGTCGCTGTTTGACAGTTCGATGATCTCCATGTCGATCATCACCTGGCCCCGCGGATAGAGCAGGTCGCGAAACAGAGCCTCCGCCGGTAGCACTTTGGAAAGGTGATCGCGGATGATTACCGTGTTGTTCTGCGTATCGAACGAAACCTTCTGCAGTCCCATCGCCTGCTGTACCGCGGTGACCATGCCGTTGAAATCCTGCGGCGATGCCACCTCCGGCAGCCGGATCGCAATTGCCACGGTGGGCTCCACCTCGGTTCGTTTTTGCGGCGAGTCCCTGGCAACCAGAAACATCTTGGGCGTGAGCGGCACGATGAAGGAATTGGTGGCCGCTTCCAGCGCGTGGAACGCATCCCGATAGTTGGCCTCGTGAAGCTGAAAGTGGATCGCCTTGATGGGTTCGTAATCGCCATCGAAGACCGCATCGAAGCCGTACATCTTGGCGAAGTCCTCGAAAAGCTTTTTGGAATCTCCCGTCAGATCGAAATCCCGAACCGCGTCGGCAGGGTCGGGCTTCAGTTCCATGGGCGGCAGCGCGCGCTGGGACGACGCGATATCCAGCGCGCTGGCTTCCGGAACCGGAGGTGGCTCGCGATCCAGCGCCATCGCATCGGCATAAGCCTTTTCCGCATTGGGTGGGAGGGTCATCGGTGTCGGCCTGGCCTCCAGGCCCGCCCGGGACTGCACCGCCTGCGCGCGCAGCCAGTACAGATGATTCTTCGGGGCCAGAGCCGCCGCCTCGGAATAGAGCAGGTACGCCTGCGCCATGTGCCCGGCCTTTTCGGCCTGCCGCCCGCGCTGGTACAACTGGCGCGCCGAGGGTTCCTCCGCCGCGTAGAGGCAGACCGCCAGCAGCAGACACAGAAGTGGGGCACCAATGCGCACATTTAGTTGACGAGTGCCCCGCCATAGACGTGCAAGCGATTTATTGTGAGAACCTTAGGGAATGGGAGTTTGGAAGGTGCTGGCGCAGCGTCCCAGCCTGCTGCTCGTGCCGTCAGTCGTTTTCGCCATCACGTTGGGCGTGGCCTGGGTGCTGCGCCGGGTATTGCTCGCCAGTCTCCGGGCCTGGAATCGCCGCACCAACACCCGCCCGGGACTGATTGTCGCCGAAGCCCTCGACGGTCCAACCATCATCTGGATGTTTATTCTGGCCGGCCACCTGGCCATCCAGTCGTCGGAGTTGCCCGGCAAGATCGTCCAGTTATGGGGGCCGAACCTCTTGATGGCGCTCTGGGCCGTGTCCCTGACCCTGATGTTCATGCGGGTGGCCGGCGACATTGTACGGCACTATGGCGGGCAGATTCCCGGGGCCGGCGCCCTTCCTGTCACTACCCTGACGCAAAATCTCGCTCAACTGGCGGTGCTGATTCTCGGCATTGTGCTGACTCTGGGAGCCTTCGGCCTCAAGATCACGCCCATTCTGACCGCTCTCGGTGTCGGCGGTCTGGCCGTGGCGCTGGCCCTTCAGGACACCCTGTCGAACCTGTTCGCCGGTTTCTATATCGCCGTGGCGGGCCAGATCCGGCTGGGCGACTACATCAAACTGAACTCCGGCGAGGAAGGTTACGTGAGCGACATCACCTGGAGAAGTACTGCCATACGCGCCCTGTCCAACAATATGATCATCATTCCGAACGCCAAGCTGAGCCAGGCCAACGTGACCAACTACCATCTGCCCGAAAAGCGGCTCGCCGTATCGCTACAGGTGGGTGTGAGCCATGGTTCCGATCTGGACCGCGTGGAACGGATCCTGCTGGAAATTGCGACGCAGGGCGCCCGTGAAATTCCCGGGATGCTGGCGGATCCGGCTCCCGCGGTCACTTTTGACCCCGGTTTTGGCGACTCCTCTCTGGGGTGGACGCTCGGCTACCAGGTTGCGGAGTTTGCCAACCAGTACGGTGTACGGCATGAGCTGCGGAAGCGTATCTATAAGCGCTTTCAGGACGAAAACATCACCATGCCCTTCCCCACGCGGACGGTGTACCTGGAACAGGCCCCAATCCCGCAGGAATTGAAACCGGATAGGCCCCAGGGGCGTCTATGAGGGTACGGACGCTTGAGGGACCGGCGCGTACGGACGCGCGAATTCCAGTTCAACGATCTTTCTTTCAGTCGAGCTTGCTAAGCTTGGTTCGGTTTGTTACTCTAATTGAAGTCAGCCGAATGCAAGACCGAATTTCCGGTCGCAATCACTGAAAATTTTTTCCGCGGCGAACTCAGCTCCACTGATGTAAAACAGTCGTGAGCGAAAACGCCGAAACAAGTTTCGAGGCCTGCAGTAGTTCCCGGTATTACGATGCCGGGGGGTGCTTGCGCAGATCATTGACAATCTGGTTGGATGCAGTAGAGAAGAAATC